>DATBGJ010000731.1:0-9483 GCA_036558045.1 Thermoanaerobaculia bacterium | reverse complement strand
GAAGGTGAAGGAGTTGGGCGGATATCGAGACTCTTGGAGCCTTGCCGGACCGCCGTGGGAGCGAGCTGCCAGAGCGGCGGAAAAAGCTCGCGAAATCTGGGGCTTAAACGGACGGCCGGTGCACAATGACGAATTGGTGCGGCTTGTTGGAGCAGATCCCAGCCTTATCACGGGACAATCCCCAGGTAATGTGCCGATGCCGGCTGCCAGATGGATCTCACGTGATCGCGAGGCTTGGAGCGTGATCTTGAGGTCGCGTTGGGAGGTCGGTAAACGCTTTGAGCTTTGTCGCTTGATCGCCGACGGCTTAGTGGCCCCGGAGGGTGAGTTGCTGCTGCCTGCTACAGCAGCCAAGACAAGCCGGCAAAAGTTCCAACGCGCTTTTGCGCAGGAATTCCTCTGCCCAAACGAGGCACTTCTGGAAAGACTTGGCTCTCTGCCGCCGGAGGACGAGGATATCGAGAGTGCAGCCCAATACTTTGAAGTTTCACCCCTTTTGGTCCGCTCCAAACTGGCAAATCTGGACATTCTTCCACGTTTCTAGAGTGAGCCTCCCATGCAGGCGGCGACCTTCTGGAGAACGGTGACCATGGACCACGCCGATCTTCTCGAGCGGACGCTGCAGATCCTCGAGGAGGCCGGCACCGACTTCTGCGTCATCGGCGGTCAGGCGGTCAACGCCTATGCCGAGCCCGTGGTGAGCCTCGATCTCGACCTGGCGCTCGGCCCCGGCGAGGTCGAGCGCCTCGGGGCGCTGTTCGGGCCGCCGATCCGCGTGGAGCGCTTCGAGCATTCCGTGAACCTCTCCGCTCCCGGCTCGGACCTGAGGATCCAGTTCCAGACGGACCCTCGCTACCAGGAGTTCCCCGCGCGGGCCGAGGTGCGAGAGGTCCTCGGTCATCGGCTGCCGGTCGCCAGGCTGGAGGACGTGATGCGCGGCAAGGTCTGGGCCGCCGGCGATCCCGGCCGGCGCGCCAGCAAGCGGCAGAAGGACCTGGCCGACATCGCTCGTCTCCTCGAAGAACACCCCGAGTTGCGCCAGTTGGTGCCGCAGCCCATCCTGCAGCGGCTGATCGAGTAATCAGTCGCGTCCTCTCATAGTGACACCCGTCCTTGCGTTCAACCCTTTGGATGATCCAGAACTCATTGAATTCAGAGGGATTCCGCAATCCTTTATCCCTCGGCACCTCCCTTGCTTGCGCAGGGAACGAGCAGCACCGCAGGCAGAGGAGAGGAGGGATATGAGACTCGCGATCGGTTTCATCGGCGCGCTCCTGATGGCGGGGGCCGCGGCGCTCTCGGCGCAGGCGGAGAAGGCGCCGCAGGTGCAGGTGTTCGAGGAGGCGATCGACGTCCGCGTGGTCAACGTCGAGGCCGTCGTCACCGATACCAAGGGAGAGCGGGTGACGGGATTGACGGCCAAGGACCTGCGGCTGCTGGTGGACGGCGCCGAGGTGCCGATCGAGTACTTCACGGAGATCGTGGAGGGCAAGGCGGCCGCCGCGGAGGCCTCGGGCTCGCAGGCGCCCGTCGCTCCTGGCGAGGAGGTGGGGCGGAATTACCTGGTCTACATCGACGAGTCGTTCTCGGTCGCCAGCGTCCGCGACGAGATCCTGGAGAGACTGGAGCGCGACCTGGCGCTGCTCGCGCCCGCCGACCGCATGGCCTTGCTGGCGTTCGACGGCTCCAGGATCGAGGTGCTCAGCGGCTGGACCGGCGATCACGCCGGCCTCGCGGCCGCCCTGCGGAAGGCCCGCCAGCGTCCCGCCTTCGGCAACGCCATACTGGCGCAGCAGCGGAAGCTCCAGCAGGACGTGGATTGGATCCTCGACAATGCGAACAGCATCGACGACGGCGACACGGGAATGGCGAACAGCATCGGGGCCACCCTCGACTGGATGTCCTACCGCATCAGCCCGGAGGCCCGGACGCAGGTCGGCAGGACGGCGCCCGCGGCGGCCAGCGCTCTGCGCGCCTTCGAGGCGCCGCCGGGCCGCAAGGTGATGCTGCTGCTCTCCGGCGCCTGGTCGCTGGGCGTCGCGCCGCGGCTCTACGCTCCCTTGATCGAGGCGGCCAACCGGCTCGGCTATACGCTCTATCCGGCCGAGGCCGCGCAGTCGGACGCGCGGCTGGTGACCGGCCTCGACGGCCTGGCCCGGGCGACCGGCGGCCGCGTGGTGGCCTCGGCGCGGCTGGAGGTCTTCCGCCAGGTCGTCGCGGACTCCGGCTCCTACTATTGGCTCGGCTTCACCCCCGCCTGGAAGGCGGACGACCGCGGCCACCGGATCGCCGTCGAGACGCGCCGGCCGGGCCTCACGGTGCGCGCGCGGGGCAGCTTCTCCGATCTCTCGGCGCGCACGGCGAACGCCATGAAGGCCGAGGGCGTGCTCCTCTTCGGCGGCGCCGAGCAGGAGAGGCGGCTGATCGTCGAGCTCGGCAAGCCGCGCCGCGCGGGCCGCGGGCAGGTGGAGGTGCCGGTGACCCTGGGCGTGCCCGTGGAGTCGCTGGCGCTGACGCCGGCGGGGAGCGGTTTCGTCGCCGAGACGCCGATCGCCGCCGCGGTGCTCGACGACCAGGGCGGGCGCGCCGAGCTGCCGGCCTCGCATCTCAAGGTGACCCTCGCCGCGGCGCCCCGCAACGGCACCTATGCCCGCTTCCGCATGGTCGTCAAGCTCAGCGACGCGCAGCAGCGGCTGGTGTTCACCGTGCGCGATCCGGTGAGCGGCGGGTCGATCTGGGGAGACGCGGATTTCAAGCCGCGGCGGAACGGTTGAGACCGCAGAAAGAAACCGCCGCTCCGTCTTGTTGTGGCAAGCAGAACTCCGGGGCGGCCTTCCTCGCGGTCCCGCCTTGTCTGGCTATGGAGAGATTCCCATGAAAACGCATCGTTCAGGGTGGCTTGTAGCGGCCATGTCCCTCTTCGCCGCGCTGTCGCCGGCCGCGGCCCAGCAGCCGCCGGCGGAGCAGCAGCCGTCGGGCGTCTTCGGCGAGCAGATCGAAGTGCGGGTGGTCAACGTCGAGGTGGTGGTCACCGACAAGCAGGGCAACCGGGTCCAGGGTCTGAAGCCGGGCGACTTCCGCCTCAAGGTGGACGGCAAGGCGGTGCCCGTCGAGTACTTCAACGAGGTGCGGGGAGGCCAGGCCATCGCCCTGGATGCCGTGGACGCGCAGTCGGCGTCGGTGCAGGGCCTGCCGAGCCTGGCCCCCGGCAGCGCCGTGGGCACCAGCTATCTGGTGTTCATCGACGACTACTTCTCGGTCGGCCCGCGGCGCGACGAGGTGCTGCGCCAGCTCAAAGATCAGCTCTCGCGGCTCGGTCCCGAGGACCGTATGGCCATCGTGGCCTATGACGGCGGCCGCGTGGACATGCTGTCGAGCTGGACGAATTCCCAGCGGCAGCTCGGGACGGCCATCGAGCAGGCCGTCGGCCGCCGGGCCCTGGGCGTCGCGCGCCTGGCGGAGCTGCGCAGCTTCGAGGCCTCGCGGCGCTTCACCGGCAATACGTTCGAGCCCGGCTCGCGCGCGGCTTTCGCCCAGCGGCTGGACATCGAGGAGCTGGAGTACGCGGAGCGTCTGGCGGCGCAGACCGAGCGCGCGGTGGCGGCGGCGGCGAGCACCCTGCGCGGCTTCGCCTCGCCTCCCGGCCGCAAGGTGATGCTGCTGCTGGCCGGCGGCTGGCCCTTCTCTCCCGTGGATTACGTGGTCAACAATCCGAACCGGCCGATCCTCGATCGCGACGTGCCGAGCGGCGAAGAGATCTTCCAGCCGCTCGTGGACACCGCGAACCGCCTCGGCTACACCATCTATCCGATCGACGTGCCGGGCGTCGAGGCCGACGTGGTGGACGCCGCGCTCGCCGGACCGCCGCCGGGCGGCATCAACATCCGCGAGCAGGAGCACCAGGCCTCGCTGCTCTTCGCCGCCAGCGAGACCGGCGGCAAGGCGCTGCTGAACTCGCAGAGCCGCGATCTGATGCAGGTGGCGGAGAGCGACACGCGCTCCTATTACTGGCTCGGCTTCACCCCGTCCTGGCAGGGCAACGACCGGCGCCACAAGGTGGAGGTGGAGGTGCTGAAGCCGGGCTTCAAGGTGCGTTCGCGCGAGAATTTCCTCGACCTCTCCCGCCGCGCCGAGACCACGATGATGGTGGAGAGCGCCATGCTCTTCGGCGGCGCGCCGGACTCGGCGCCGCTGGCGATCCAGCTCGGCAAGGCGGTGGCCGCGGGCCGCCGGGAGATGGAGGTGCCCGTCACCCTCACCATCCCGGTGGACGCCGTCACCTTCGTGCCGGTCGACGGCAAGTACACGGCCGAGCTGGAGCTGCGGGTGGCGGCGGTGGACACGGGGGGCAACCGCGCCGCGGTGCCCGTCATCCCGGTGACGCTGCGCTTCGACGCCCAGCCGGCGGCGGGCACCGCGACGCATTACGAGACCCGGCTGAAGCTGCGCCGGCTGCCGCACCACGTCACGCTGGCGATCTTCGATCCGCTGAGCGGCAAGATCCTCACTGGGGAGACCGACGTGGTTCCTCCGGCCAAGTAGCGGCGGGCCTGTATAATCGCTGGTGGAAGGAAGGACGAGGTTATGAGCTCACCAAAGGGTTTCATCCTCGCGGGTTGCGCGCTCCTCGCGGCCGCGGGCATCGCTGTAGGAGCCGGCGCGCAGATGCGCAAACCGGGCCAGATCGATCCGCCGAAGCCGGCCGCCCAGGCGGAGCAGGAGCCGTTCGTCGACATCGTCAACGTCAGCGTCGTCAACGTCGACGTCTACGTCACCGACAAGCAGGGGAAGCCGGTGACCGGCCTCACCAAGGACGACTTCCAGCTCTTCGAGAACAAGCGGCCGGTGGAGATCACCAACTTCTACGCCGTCAACGAAGGCAAGCCCACGACCCCGCCCGAGGAGGCGGCGCAAGAGGCCGCGGCGGCACCGCCGGTCCCGGGGCTCCCCGTGCAGGAGGCGGTGAAGATCCCCACGGACCAGCGGCTGAGCCTGATCGTCTACGTCGACAACTTCAACCTGCGGCCGTTCAACCGCAACCGCGTGCTGGGCGAGCTGCGGGCCTTCATCGGCCAGAAGCTGAGCAAGGGCGACCAGCTCATGCTCGTCACCTACGACCGCGAGCTGCACGTGCGGCGCCACTTCACCAGCGATCCGAGCCTCATCGCCCAGGCGATGGTCGACATCGAGAAGATCTCGGCCCAGGGCGTGCACGCCGATTCCGACCGCCGCGACGTGCTGCAGAGGATCGAGGATTCGCAGACGGCCGCCGAGGCCGAGGGCGCCGCGCGCACCTACGCCGAGTCCACGTACAACGACCTCTCGTTCACCATCGACGCGCTGAAGAAGATGATCGACTCCCTGGCCGGCATGCCGGGACGCAAGGCGGTACTCTACGTGAGCGACGGCCTGCAGATGATCTCCGGCCAGGACGTCTTCTACGCCGTGCAGAACAAGTACCAGGAGGCGAGCTCGAGCCTCACCCAGACCCTGGAGTTCGACTCCTCCCGCCGGTTCACCGAGCTGGCGGCGCAGGCCAACGCCAACCGGGTCACCTTCTACACCATCGACGCCGCCGGCCTGCGGGTCCAAGAATCGATCACCGCCGAGAACCAGGGACCAGGGCCGAGCTCTCCGGGCTTTTCCCAGCTCGTCGACTCGGTCCGCGTCGGCAACTTGCAGAGCCCGCTGCAGTTTCTGGCCGAGAAAACCGGCGGCGTGGCGATCATCAACACCAACGTGATCACGCCGCAGCTCGGCAGGATCGCCAACGATCTCAAGACCTATTACTCGCTGGGCTATACGCCTGCGCACTACGGCGACGGACGCTACTACCAGATCGAAGTGAAGGTGAAGAACCGCAAGGACCTCACGGTCCGCCACCGCGAGGGCTACCGCGACAAGAGCACCGACTCGCGGATGAGCGACGGCACGATGGCGGCGCTGAATTTCCCTTTCGAGGACAATCCGCTCGGCGTCACCGTGGAGTTCGGCCAGCCGAAACCCAAGGAGGACGGTTACTTCCTGGTGCCGGTGATGGTGCGCATCCCCATCGGCAAACTGGTGCTGGTGCCGCGCGAGCAGACGGAGGAGGCCAAGGTGCGGCTGTTCATCGCCGCCATGGACTCGAACGGCGGCACCACGCCGGATGTGCAGCAGGTGCCGGTGCCGATCAGCATTCCCAAGGCCGAGGTCGCCACGGCGCAGAGCAAGCAGTTCGTCTACTCGGTGACCCTGCTGATGCGGGGCGGCGAGCAGCGGGTGGCCGTGGGGGTGCGGGACGACGTGGCGGCGCAGGCGTCGTTCGTCAGCCGCAGTGTGGTCATCGGCCGCTGACGGCCGGAATGGGGGTGGCATGGCAGGCTGGATCGAGCTGTTCCGCTCGCTGGGCGAGTCGCTCCTGGAGGTCTGGCGGGCCGAGCTGGCCACGCTGCAGGAGGATCTCGGGCGTTCCGGCCGTTATCTCGGCGCGGCGCTGGGATTGTTCGGCGCCGCCCTCATCCTGGTGTTCTGGATCGTCGGCCTGCTGCTGTTCGTGCTGATCGCCCTGCTCCACATCTGGCTGCCGTGGTGGGGATCCTCCCTCATCGTGTTCCTGCTGTTCCTGCTGGCGTCGGGGCTGCTGGCCTGGCTCGGCGTGCGGCGGCTGCGCAAGGTGGAAAATCCGGTCGAGACCGTGCGGCGGCGGATGGACAGCCATCTCGACTGGTGGCAGCACGGGCTGCTCGCCCAGCCGAAGGCGCTGGACGTCGAGGCCGCCGGAGACCGCGGAGAATCCTTGGGGAGGGACCTGCCATGAGCCGTCTGGAGGAAGCGCGGCGCGAGGCCGAGCGCCGCCTGGAAGAGAGCCGCCGCGAGGCCGAGCTGCGGCTGGCCGAAATGCGCGCCGCGGTGCAGAGCGAGGTAGGCAATCTCCCGAAACGGAAGGTCTGGTTGATGCTGGCCGCGGTCGGCGCCGCCGGATTCGCCTTCGCGCTGCGCCGGCGGGGACGCCGCCGCAAGAAGCTCAGGAAGTAGCGATGGGCCGCTTGAAGACCATCGCGATGTTGTCCGTGGCGCCGGTCTTGAAGTTGACGGAGGTGATCGAGACCAGCTCCCACCCGTCCTCGCCCAGTTGGTTGAGCTGCGTCGCGGAGTTGGGATCGAGGCGGTAGTTCTCGCTGCGGATGTTGATGATCTTGTACTCCCATTTGGTCATGTCCACTCGCTCCTTCCCACCGACCGATCGGGGTAAACGCGGCCGCCTCGGCGCACGTCCACCAAAGTCCTCTTCAAGATCCGTTCCATGTGATGCTCACCTCGGCGCCCCGGCCGATTTCCCAGCGGCGGGAGAGGTCGTCGCGGTTCAAGGAGAGCTCGACGGTGCCCAGCGAGCCGGCGAGCAGCGCCGCCTCGCCGGCGGGGATCTCCGCGTAATGACCGACCCGGCGATCGACCGTCCGCCCGGCCACCTTGGCCTGGCATGGACGGTCCGGCAACCAGGCGGCAGGGATGTCCGTCACCAGATTTCCGTAGCGGTCGACGTGGACGATCCGGCCCGAGATCCGGCCCGGAGACCGCCGCGGCGGGGGAGCTGATAGCCGTTTCGCGTCGCCGATCTCCGGTCCGAGCGCGGTCTCCGGCTCGCCCCGCAGGAGCCAGGCCGCCGCGGGAGCGAAGCGGTCGCGCCCATGGAAAGTCTGGCCGAGGCTGGGAAGAAACAGATCGCTCTTCTCGACCGAGCGGATCGACAGGGCGCCATCCAGCACCGGCGTCAGCAGCCCGTTGTCCGGCGCCAGGAACCAGGCCCCGGCCGTGCGCACGGCCAGGATGTGCCGCTCGCTGCCCACCCCCGGATCGACCACCGCCAGATGGACGGTGCCCGGCGGAAAGGCCGGAGCCGCCGCGGCCAGCAGGAAGGCGGCCGTCTCGACGTCGCCGGGGGGCACCTCGTGCGAGACGTCCACGATGTCCGTCCCCGGCGCGAGCCGCAGGACCGTGCCTTTGACGGCGGCGACGTAGTAGTCGGTGGTGCCGAAGTCGGTGAGGAGGGTGAGAATCATGATCGGATACAATCCCGCCCCGTGTCCGCGCCCTCCCGCCGCCTGCTCCTGTTCACCAAACCCGCTCGGGAGGGGCGCGTCAAGACGCGCCTGATCGGCGATCTTAGCGCCGCCGAGGCGGCGGAGCTGCACGCCGCGTTTCTGGCCGACCTGCTCGCTCGGCTGCGCGAGGGCGACTTCGAGCTGCGCCTCGCCTGGGCGCTCGAGCCGCAGGAGGAGATGCCGGCCGGGCCGCTGCCGGGCCTCCGCCAACGGGGAGACGATCTCGGCGCGCGGCTGTACCTGGCGCTCTCGGAGGCGGCGCGCGAGGCCGCCGCCGTGGGAGCGATCGGCGGCGATCTTCCCACGTTGCCGTTGGATCTGGTCCACTCCGCCTTCGCCAAGGTGGAGGCCGGCGCGGACGTGGTGCTCGGTCCCGCCGAGGACGGCGGCTATTACCTGATCGTCCTCGCCGCGGGCGCCATCTCTCCGCGGCTGTTCGAGGAGATCGCCTGGAGCACGGAGCGGGTGCTGCCGGCCACCCTCGAGCGCTGCCGCGAGCTCGGCCTCGCCGTGGAGCTGCTGCCCATGGCCGCGGACGTCGATACGCCCGAGGACCTGCGCCGCCTGGCGCAAAGGATGGCCCATGCGGATCTCGGCTGCCCGCGCACGCGCGAGCTGCTGGCGGCATGGCAGCGGCTGCCCATGAAGGGAGCGGCATGAGGATCCTCACCGCCGAGGCGATGCGCGAGGTCGATCGCGCCGCCATCGAGGAGCTCGGCATTCCCAGCCTCGTGCTGATGGAGAACGCCGCCATCGGCGTCGTCGAGGCGCTGGGCCAGGCCTTCGGCGATGCGGATTCGGTGGCGGTCTTCTGCGGTCCGGGCAACAACGGCGGCGACGGCCTCGCCGTGGCCCGCCATCTCGCGGTGCGCGGCTGGGAGGTGCGGGTCTTCCTGATCACCGGCGGCCGCGAGCTCTCGGGCGATGCGGCGGTGCAGCTCGGCATCTGCCGCAAGGCCGAGCTGCCGATCCTGGAGGTCGCGTCCGGCGACGGCCTGCCCGCGGCTCTGGAGGCGGCGGCCGAGTGCGACGTGGTGGTGGACGCGCTGTTCGGCACCGGCCTCGCCCGGCCGCTCGAAGGCCTCTTCGCGCAGGTGGCGGAAGCCGTCAACTCCCTGGCGGCGCCCTGCGTGGCCGTGGATCTGCCGAGCGGCCTCGCGGGCAGCCAGGCGCGGCCGATCGGTCCGCACGTGCGGGCCGATCTCACGGTGACCTTCGCCGCGCCCAAGGTGGCGCACGTCTTCCCTCCCGCCGCCGACGCCGTGGGCGAGATGGTGGTGACCGATCTCGGTATTCCGCCGCGGCTGGTCGAGGAGGTCGAGGAGGAGGCCGGAGACCTCCACCTGCTCATGGGCGAGGAGCTGGCCGAGCTGCTGCCGGAGCGCGACCCCGGTACGCA
>DATBGJ010000730.1:0-6459 GCA_036558045.1 Thermoanaerobaculia bacterium | reverse complement strand
GGTGGCGGCGGTGCCCGAGCCCTTCGACTATTACTGCTGGGACCTCTACAGCGAGGTCGGCCGCTGGTACGAAGGGGACGCGGAGCGGCAGCGCTGCCGCCGCCAGACGCTGCACGAGCTGGAGATCGGCCGGGGCGAGCGGGCCGACATGGGCCGGCTGGTGGCGCGGCGCATCGTCGCGCGCCACCTGGCGACGATGCGCCGCATCGACGTCTCTTACGACCTGCTCACCCACGAGAGCGACATCCTGGGGCTCCACTTCTTCGAGGTGGCCTTCGGCCGGCTGAAGGAGAGCGGCGCCGTCCATCTGGAGAAGGAAGGCAAGAACGCCGGCTGTTGGGTGATGCCCCTCTCGCAGGCCGAGGAGTTCGCCGGCCTGGAGGATCCCGACAAGGTGATCGTCCGCTCGGACGGCACGGTGACCTACGTCGGCAAGGACATCGCCTACCAGCTCTGGAAGCTGGGGCTCCTGGGGCGCGACTTCGGCTACCGCTTCTGGCAGGAGAAGAGGGTCTGGGAGACGACGACCCAGGACGGGGTCGCGGACCACCCGCGCTTCGGCGGCGCCCAAAGGGTGTTCAACGTCATCGACGTCCGCCAGAGCTATCTGCAGAAGATCGTGCGCGCCGGCCTGCAGGCGCTCGGCTACGCGGACGAAGCCGAGCGTTCCGTCCATTTCTCCTATGAGATGGTGGCGCTCTCGCCGGCCACCGCCCGCCAGCTCGGCTTCCTCGACGAGGCCGAAGGCGAGGACAAAGTATTGGAGATGTCCGGCCGCAAGGGGATCGGCGTCAAGGCGGACGACCTCCTCGACCAGCTCGTCGTCAAGGCCCGCGAGGAGATCTCGCAGCGCAACCGCGAGCTCGGCGGCGCCGAGCTCGACGGCCTGGCCCGCCAGATCGCCACCGCCGCCCTGCGCTTCTTCATGGTCAAGGCCACCAACAACCGGCTCATCGCCTTCGACTTCGACGAGGCCTTGAATTTCGAAGGGGAGTCCGGCCCCTACCTGCAATATTCGCTGGTGCGCGCCAAGAACATCCGCCGGCGCCTGGAGCAGGAAGGGATCGCCGCCGAGGTAACGTCTGGGGAGACGGCGGCGCTGCCTGCGGAGCTGTGGAGCGAGGACCTCTGGGACCTCGTCCTCACGGTGGCGCAGACCGCCGAGACCCTGGAGAAGGCCACCGAAACCCTGGAGCTGTCGCTCATCGCGCGCCACGCCCTGGAGATCGCCCAGCGCTTCAACGCCCTGTACCACCGCCATCCCATCCTGCAGGAAAAGGACGGGCGGGTACGCGCCGCGCGCCTGGCGACGGTGCAGATCTTCCGCCGGGGCCTGGAAACGGTGGGCGAGCTGCTGGGCATTCCGGTGCCGGAGAGGATGTGACATGGAAGCCGACGGTCGTACCCAGAAGAAGCCAACCTCGCCCTGGGTGTACATCGGCTGCGGCTGCGGCCTCGCCGTGCTGCTCGCCCTCGCCGGCCTGGCCGGCCTCACCTACTGGGGTTACCAGAAGGGCCAGGAGTTCGAGCGGAACTTCAAGGACCCGAAGGCGCGGACCGAGAAGACGCGCGAAGTCGTCCCCTATCGCGAGCTGCCCGCCGGCTACTACCCGGTGGGAGCCTTCTCGATTCCCTTGCTGATGGACGTCGCCATCTTCAGCGACGAGGAGCCGCAGCCCGGCGAGACGCCGGAGCGCAGGAGAGACGCGTCCTTCAACGAGCGCGGCTTCATCTTCATGAACATGCTCCACCTGCGGGCCAACAAGGAGAAGATGGAGCGCTACCTGCGCGGCGAGGCTCCGGCGCCCGAGGACGCTCCCTGGATGCGGTCGGGAGCGAGCTTCGACCCCAAGGAGATCATCCGCCGCGGCACCTTGAGCGCCGGCGGCCGGCAGGTCCTCTATTCGGCATGGCGCAGCGAGACCTCGCACCGCGGGCATGCGGGCAAGGAGGGGATCGTCACCATGGTGATGCCCGGGTGCGCCGACAACCGCATGCGCTTCGGCCTGTGGTTCGGTCCCGATCCCGCGCCGGAGAAGCCGGTCGCCGAAGTCGACTTCACGGGCACCAACGCGGATCCGGCGGCGATCGCGGAGTTCCTCAGCCACTTCGAGCTATGCGGGGGGCGATAGCCACCGCCGATGCATCCACAGCCACATCTCCGGATGGGCGCGGATGTCCTCCTCGGCGGTTTCGAGATAGCGGCGGGTCAAGGCAGCGACCGCTTCGTCACCTTTCTCGCCCTCCGGCGGCAGGATCGCCGGCCGCACGACGATCCGGTAACGCCCTCCCGGCTCGGGATAGGCGGCGATCGGCACCACGGCGGCGCCGGTGCGCAGCGAGAGGCGGGCGAGCACCGAGCTGGTGAGGGCCGGCCGGCCGAAGAAGGGCACGGCGATGCCTTCCCGCTCCTGCACCCGCTGATCGATCAGGATGCCGAGGCGGCCGCCGCCGCGCAGCACCTCCAGCATGCGGCGCGCGGCACCGCGCTTGGGGATGACGGCGTTGCCGAAGCGTTCCCGCAGGGCGCGCAGCTCGCGGTCGAGCCAGGGATTGTCGGCCGGGCGGACGACGATGTCCATGCGCCCGCGGGTGAGGCCGATGAGGGGCGGCACCAGCTCCCAGAGTCCCAGATGGGCTGAGAGGATGAAGATCCCCTTGCCTCGCCGCTCGGCCTCGTCGAGGTTCTCCCAGCCGCGCAGGCTCATGCGGTGACACAGCTCGGTAGGTGCGAACCGGGTCGACGAGATGGCGTCGCAGAGGGCGGCCCCGAAGTGGCGGAAGCAGTCCCGCACCAGGCGCCGGCGCTCGGCCGCGCCGATCTCGGGCAGGGCGAGGGCCATGTTGCGCAGCGCCACGCCGCGGTGCCGGCGGTCGAGGGCGTGGGCGAGGCTGCCGAGCCCCCGGCCGAAGGCGCGCGCTCCGGCGTGGGGCAGCGCGCGCAGGAATCCCTTGACGGCGAGGTAGAAGCCGTACTCGACGCGGTGAACGACGGGCCGGTCCTTCACGACGCCTCGATCCTCTCCATCTCGCCGTCCAACCACTCCCAGAACACCGGCTCGGGCTCCGCGCGGATGGGCAGCTCGGCCAGCGGCACCCCCAGCCGGCCGTGCAGCTTGACGCGGTCCTTGGCGGTGGTGAGCACCGTCTCGGCGCCGCTCGCACGCCAGGCATCCGTGATCCGGGTGAGGCTGGCGGAGGAGTATTCGTGGTGATCGGGAAAGCGCAGCTCGTCCGCGATCTCCAGGCCGAGGCGCCGCGCCATCTCCGCGAAGGCCTCGGGACGGGCGACGGCGGAGACCAGGAAGACGCGCGCTCCCGGAGCGAGATCCCCGCCGCCGATCCGCCGCGGCACACCGGGGCGGGTGACGCTGGCGAAGCCCGGGCCCGTGAAGCCGTAGGGACGGAGGGCCTCGGCGAGGGCGGCGCCGGAGCCGTCGTGCTCCTCCAAGCCGGTGAGGATGGCCGCGTGGGCGCGGGCCATCGCGGCGAGCGGCTCGCGCAGCCGTCCGGAAGGCGCGAGACGCCCGCCGCCAAAGGGGTCGGCCGCCGGAAAGGCCACGAGATCGAGATCGCGCCGCAGCGGCAGGTGCGAAAAGCCGTCGTCGAGGAGAAAGACGTCCGGCGGCGGCGACAGGCGGTGCAAGGCATGGACGCCGGCGCGGTGACGGTCGGGTCCCACGACGACGGCGACTCCCGGCAGCTCGCCCGCCAGCAGCACCGGCTCGTCGCCCGCCAGCGAGGGACCGAGGAGCGGCCCCTCGCCCGAGCTCACCACCCGCACGCCCCGGCCGCTGCTGGCGTAGCCGCGCGACAGCACGCAGACGGCGAGCCCGCGGTGCCGCAGGTGGACGGCCACGGCGGCCACCAGCGGAGTCTTGCCCGAGCCCCCCCAATGGAGGTTGCCGACACTGATCACCGGCCGCGGTAGGCGCCGGGCGCGGCCGAGATACCACCGTCGCCGCAGCCGATGGGCGCCGCCGTAGAGGAGCTGCCAGGGAGAGACGGGGGGCGCGGGAGTCTTCAAAGCGGTATCACCTCTCCCAGCATCGCCAAAGTCCGCTCCAACGCCCCGCGGTTCTCCTCCAGCAGCCGCCGGGAGCGCCCGCCGATCTCCCGCGCCGCGGCCGGATCGTCGAGCCATTCCCCCCAGGCCGCCGCCAGCTCGTCCGCGCCCTCCACCCGGCGCCAGGCGCGGACCCGGTCGAACTCCGCCGCCATGTCGCGGAAGTTCTCCATCGAAGGTCCCACGGCAAGCGGCACCCCGAAGCGGGCCGCCTCCAGCGGATTGTGGCCGCCGGTCGACACCAGGGTGCCGCCGAGAAATGCCGCGGCGGCCAGGCGGTAGAGGCCGGCCAGCTCGCCCAGGCTGTCGAGGAGCACCACGGCCGGACGGCCCGGGGAGCCTGGGAATGCGCTGCGGCGGATCATCTCGATCCCTCGCGAACGCAGCAGGGCCTCCACCTCATTCCAGCGCTCGGGGTGGCGCGGCGCCAGCACCAACAGGGCCCGCTCGCCGCCGCCGGCCGCGAGGAAAGCATCGAGCACGGATCCTTCCTCGCCCGTCATGGTGGAGCCGGCGAGCAGGATCGGCCGGCCGGCGGCGAGGTTCCGCAGGGCTTCCTCCAGCTCGGGTTTTCGCGCCGGCGCGGGCGATTCGTACTTGAGGTTGCCGGTGACGGCGATCCGCGCGGGATCGATCCCCAAGGCCGCCAGACGGTCGCGGTCCTGGCCGGCCTGCACGCCGAAACGCTCCACGCCGGCAAACAGGGGACCGAGCAGGCGGCGCAGGCGGCGCATCCTCCGAAAGCTGCGGTCGCCTACCCGGCCGTTCACCACGGCGATGGGCAGGCCCCGCCGCCGAGCCTCGCGCAGCACGAGCGGCCAGTAATCTCCCTCCACCAGCACCAGGGCGCGCGGCTCGTAGCGGCGGAAGAACCGCCGCACGGCGAAGCCCAGCTCGAAAGGGAGGTAGGCCACCTCGGCCCGATCCCCGAGGGCGGCGCGCGCCCGCTGCTGGCCGGTGGGCGTGACGGTGGTCACCAGCAGGGGAACGTCGCCCGGCAGAGCCCTGGCCAGGGTGGCCGCGACGCCGGCCTCGCCTACGGAGACGGCATGGAGCCAGAGCGCGCCGCGCCGCGCCGCCGGTCCCGTGGCGCGGCCGAGCCGGCCCGAGAGGGTGGGCAGATAGTGCCCGCCACGCCGGACGAGCAGGAAGGGGCCCGCTACGACCAGCGCGGCCCCGGTCGCGAGCTGGTAGAGGCCCCAGAGGATGGAACGCATCGCGGGGCAGTATAATGGGGCGTTCCAGGATAGACGCGCCATGCCCCCTCCTCCGTATACACGCTCTGAGATGCTCGAGCTCGTCTATTCCAGCCGTCAAAACCCCCTGCCGCCGCGCGCGCCGTGGGCCGAGTCCTCGGACCGCGAGCTGCTGGAGGCCGTGCGGGAGGGCGACGAATCGGCGTTCAACGAGCTCATCGGCCGTAAGACCAAGCCGCTGATCCAGCTCTGCCAGCGCATCCTGGGCGACCTCGAGGAGGCCCGGGACGTGGTGCAGGTCACCTTCTTCAAGGTGTGGGAGAACCGCCGCAAGTTCGACGACCGGTGGAGCCCCAACACCTGGATCTACCGCATCGCCAGCAACCTGGCCATCGACCACCTGCGGTCGCGCAAGAGCCGCGAGCGCAGCCACGAGCCGGTGCGCCAGCACCTGCGGCAGGTGGCGGACACCCGCGCCCAGCGCGACCTCACGCGGCTGCAGCAGGGCGAGGTGGCGGCGATCTTCCGCGACCTCTCGACGGGGCTCTCCGAGAAGCAGCGCATGGCCTTCCTGCTGCGCGAGCTCCAGGGGCTCTCCTCGGCCGAGGTGGCCGAGATCCTGAATTGCCGGGAGTCGACGGTGCGCAACCATCTGTTCAATGCCCGGCAGATCCTGCGCCGCGAGCTGCTCCGGCGCTACCCCGAGTACGCCGGCGGCTTCGGGCTGGCGGAGGAAGCGCCGTGAGCTGCCCGGACTGGACCGCGCTCGCCGCGCGCCGGGACGAGGACGACTGGGCGGCGGCGGTGGAGCACTTCGACGATTGCACCCTCTGCCGGCGGGAGGCCCTGGCGGCCGATCCCCTGCTGATCTTCCGGCGGCTGCCGGTGGCGGAGCTCCCGCCCGCCGAGGAGCAGGCGGAGATCGCGGGGGTGCGCCAGGCGGTGGCCGCCATGCGCAAGGCCGAGCGGCTGGAGGGGCGGCGGCGCTTCGCCGGCTGGCGGCGCTGGGCCGCCGCGGCGGTGCTCGCCGGGGCCGCCCTGACGGTGGGGCGCGACCGGCCCGCCGGTCCGCGGCCGGCCGCCGAGACCCCGGCGGCGCCCGTCTCGGTGATGGCTCCCGCGCCGACCCTCGAAGGGGTGGACCGTCCGGGCGCCCGCGTCTACCACATGGACGGCGAGGGTCTCTCGGTCGTCATG
>DATBGJ010000729.1:0-6817 GCA_036558045.1 Thermoanaerobaculia bacterium | reverse complement strand
TGGTGGCGCGCGAGGACGTGCCCGGCGACCGGCGGCTGGTGGCCTACGTCGCCGGCGACGTCGCGGCCGACGCGCTGCGTGCGTCGTTGCAGGAACGGCTGCCGGACTACATGGTGCCGGCTTCCTTCGTGACGCTGCCAGCGCTGCCCCGCACCGCCAGCGGCAAGGTGGACCGCCAGGCGCTGCCGGCTCCGGAGCGCCCAGGCGCCGCGAGCTACCTGGCGCCGCGCACCCCGGTCGAGGAGGTCCTCGCGGGCATCTGGGCCGAGCTGCTCGGGCTCGCACGGGCTGGCGCGGGCGACCGGTTCTTCGACCTCGGCGGTCATTCTCTGCTCGCCACGCGGATGATCTCGCGCGTGCGGGAGGCCTTCGGGGTGGAAGTGCCGCTGCGCGATCTCTTCGAGACCCCGGTACTGGCCGACTTCGCCGCCAAGATCGACGTGGCACGGCGGACCGGTACCGTCCCGCCGGCTCCGCCCCTGATCCCCATCCCGCCAGCTCTTCGGCGGGAGCCGCTTCCCCTGTCGTTCGCGCAGCGGCGCCTGTGGTTCATCGACCAGCTCAACCCCGGCAGCGCGCTTTACAACATCCCGGTGGCGTTGCGCGTCGCGGGGCCGCTCGATGCCGGGGTGTTGGCGCTCTGCTGCGAGGAGATCGTCCGGCGCCACGAAGCCCTGCGCACGGTCTTCGCCGCGCAGGAAGGGGCGCCGGTGCAGGTGATCCAGCCGGCGCCACCCTTCGTCCTGCCCGTGGTGGACCTGTCGGGCCTGCTGGAGAGCCGGCGCGAAACCCTGGCTCTCACCCTGGCCGGCGAGGAGGGCGGACGCCCGTTCGATCTCGCGCGCGGCCCCCTGCTGCGGGGCTTGCTGCTGCGGCTGGCGACGGGCGATCACGTCGCCGCGCTGACCCTGCATCACATCGTCAGCGATGCCTGGTCGATGGACGTCCTGGTCCGCGAGCTGGCGGCTCTCTATGCGGCGTTTGCCGCCGGCCGGCCGTCGCCCTTGTCGGAGCTGCCGCTGCAGTACGCCGATTTCGCGGTGTGGCAACGCTCCTGGCTGCAGGGCGAGGTCCTGGAGGGCGAAATCTCCTTCTGGCGCCGGCAGCTTGCGGGTCTGTCCTCAGGCCTGGAGCTCCCCGCCGACCGGCAACGGCCGGCGGTGCAGAGCTTCCGCGGCGCCTCCCGGCCCATTCAACTGCCGGCGGCGCTCACCGGGCAGGCGCTGGCGCTGAGCCGCAGCGCGGGAGCGACTCTCTTCATGGTGCTCCTCGCCGGCTTCCAGTCCCTCCTGTCCCGTTACAGCGGCCGGCAGGACATCGCGGTGGGCAGCCCGGTGGCGGGACGCAATCGGATCGAGCTGGAGGGATTGATCGGGTTCTTCGTCAACACGCTGGTGCTGCGCGGTGACCTCGCGGGCGAGCCGACGTTCCGGGAGCTGCTCGGCCGCGCCCGCGAGACCGCGCTCGCCTCCTATCTGCACCAGGACGTGCCGTTCGAAAAGCTGGTCGAAGAGCTGTCGCCGGAGAGGAGCCTGGCGCACGCCTCTTTGTTCCAGGTCATGTTCGTGCTGCAGAACGCGCCCCTTGAGACCCTGGCAATCCCGAACCTGCGTCTGCAGCCGTTGGACGTGGAAGCAGCGGCGGCGAAGCTCGATCTGACCCTCACCCTGGAGGAGACGGACCACGGCCTGGCCGGCTCGCTGGTGTACGCCACCGACCTGTTCGACGCCACGACGGCGCAGCGAATGTCGAGCCACTTCGAGCGGCTGCTGGCAGGTGCCGTGAGCGATCCGGATCGGACCATCACGGATCTTCCCCTGCTCGCACCCACGGAGCTCCACCAGTTGCGAGTCGGGTGGAACCCCGCCGCTGTCCAGCCCCGGGAGCCTCTCTCTACGCACGAGCGGTTCGAGGCCCAGGCGGAGCGGCGCCCGGACGCCGTCGCGCTGGTCTACGAAGGTCGGCTCATCACCTACCGGGACCTCAACCGGCGGGCCAACCAGTTGGCCCATTACCTGAAGCAGCGGGGCGTGGGACCGGAAGCGCCGATCGGCCTCTTTCTGGAGCGGACCCCGGAGCTGGTCGTCGCCATTCTGGGGATCATGAAGGCGGGCGGCGCCTACGTTCCGCTCGACACCACCTATCCGAAGGATCGCCTCGCCTACCTGCTGCAAGACTCCGGCGCGCGTCTTCTGCTCACCGAGGAGGCCCTGCAGCCCCTGCTCCCGGCGCCGGCGCCGCCGCTCATCCGCCTCGGCGCCGACTGGCCCGAGATCCGCCGCGAGACCGCAGCGAGCCTCGATTCCGGCGCCACTCCCGATCACCTGGCCTACGTGCTCTACACGTCGGGCTCCACCGGCCGGTCCAAGGGAGTCGGGGTCACTCACGCCAGCCTGATGAGCTATATCGATGCCATCGGGGCCGACCTCGACCTGCCGCCGGACAGCAGCTACGTGATGATCTCGACCATCGCGGCCGACGGCGGCAACACCGCCCTCTTCCTCTCCCTCTGCACCGGCGGCAGGCTGCACATCCTGTCGCGGGACACCTCCCTCGACCCGCGGGCGGTCGCCGAGTATTTTCAGCGGCATCCGATCGATTTCTTCAAGATCGTCGTCTCGCACTTCGCAACCCTCTTCAACTCTCCGTACGCCGCACAGTTGCTGCCGCGCCAGCGCCTGCTCCTGGGCGGTGAGGCGCTGGGTTGGGAGCTGGTCGACGCCATCCTGCGGTTGGCGCCGGAATGTCAGGTCATCGACCACTACGGTCCGACCGAGACCACGGTCGGCGTGTTGATGAACTGGATCGACCCCGGCACCTGCGGCCGGCTGCGGCCGCCGATGGTCCCGCCGGGACGGCCGCTGGCCAACGCCGAGATGCACGTCCTGGACCGCTACCAGCAGCGCGTGCCCATCGGGGTGATCGGTGAGCTTTACGTCGGCGGCGCCTGCGCGGCGCGCGGCTACCTCAACCGGCCGGATCTGACCGCGGAACGGTTCGTGCCCAACCCCTTTGGCGAGGGTAGGCTCTATCGGACCGGAGACCTCGTCCGCTTTTTGCCCGACGGCAGGATCGAATTCCTGGGCCGTGCGGACAACCAGGTCAAGATCCGCGGCTTCCGCATCGAGCTGGGAGAGATCGAAGCGGCGCTGGTGGCCCTGCCCGGAGTTCGCGAGGCGGTCGTGACGGCGCGCGAGGACACGCCTGGCGGCGACCGGCGCCTGGTCGCCTATATCGCCGGCCAAGCCCCCGGTCTGACGGCGGAGAGGCTGCGTTACCTGCTCCGCGATCGTCTGCCGGACTACATGGTGCCCGCCGCGTTCGTGATACTGCCCGAGCTGCCGCTCATCGCCAGCGGCAAGGTGGACCGCAGGGCCCTTCCGGCTCCGCAGTGGCAGAGCACCGAGACCGGTTACGTGCCGCCGCGGACGCCGGTCGAAGAGATCCTCGCCGGAATCTGGGCCGAGCTCCTAGGTCTCGACCGGGTCGGACCGGCCGATCAGTTCTTCGAGCTCGGCGGCCACTCGCTGCTGGCGACGCAGGTGATGTCGCGCCTGCGGGTCGCCTTCGACGTGGAGATGCCGCTGCGGGATCTCTTCGAGGCCCCGGTGTTGGCGGATCTCGCGGCCCGCATCGAGGCGGCGCGGCGGACCGGCGCGGCTCCGTCCGCTCCGCCCTTGATCCCCATCGCTCCGGAGATGCGGAGGGAGCCCCTGCCGCTGTCCTTCGCGCAGCAGCGGCTCTGGTTCATCGATCAGCTCGAACCGGGCAGCGCGCTTTACAACATCCCGGTGGCGTTGCGCGTTGCGGGGCCGCTCGACTGCGCAGGGCTGGCGCGGTGCCTCGGCGAGATCGTCCGGCGCCATGAAGCCCTGCGCACCGTCTTTGCGGCGCCGGAGGGCTCGCCGGTCCAGGTGATCCAGCCGGCGGCGCCTTGCGTGTTGAACGTCGTGGACCTGTCGGGTCTGCCGGAGGGAGAGCGCGAGGCGCTGGCTCTCGACCTGGCCGGCGAGGAAGCCAGCCGCCCGTTCGAGCTCGCGCGCGGGCCGCTGCTGCGCGGCATGCTGCTGCGCCTTGCCGAGGACGACCACGTCGCCGCGCTGACCATGCACCACATCGCGAGCGACGGCTGGTCGATGGGCGTTCTGGTTCGCGAGGTGGTCGCTCTCTACGCGGCTTTCGCGGCGGGCAGGCCATCACCCTTGCCGGACCTGCCGGTGCAGTACGCGGACTTCGCAGTCTGGCAGCGCTCCTGGCTGAAGGGCGACGTTCTGGAGAGCGAGATCTCCTTCTGGCGCCGGCAGCTCGCGGGGCTGCCGCCCCGGCTTGAGTTGCCCATCGATCGGCCGCGGCCGGCAACGCAGAGCCACCGCGGCGCGTTCAGGCCGGTGCGGCTGCCGGCCGAGCTCACCCGACGGCTGGAGACCCTGGGCCGGCGCGAGGGAGCGACGCTCTTCATGGTGCTGCTGGCCGGGTTTCAGGCTCTTCTGGCGCGCTACAGCGGTCAGAACGATCTCGCGGTGGGCACTCCGGTCGCCGGGCGCAACCGGGCGGAGATCGAAGGGCTGATCGGTTTCTTCGTCAACACGCTGGTGCTGCGCGGCGACCTGACGGGCGAGCCCTCCTTCCGGAATCTGCTCGGCCGGGTCCGCGAGACCGCGCTCGCGGCCCATGCGCACCAGGACGTGCCCTTCGAAGAGATCGTCCAGGAGCTCTCGCCGGAGAGGAGTCTTGCGCATTCGCCCTTGTTCCAGGTGGTGTTGGTGCTGCAGAACGCTCCCGTCGAGAGCCTGGAGATCGAGAACCTGCGCCTGCGCCCGGTGAGCGGGGTGGAAACGACGACGAAGTGCGATCTCACGCTCAACCTGGAGGAGCTGGACGGCGGCCTGGCCGGTTCGGTCGAGCATGCCACCGATCTGTTCGACGCCACGACGATCCACCGGTTGCTGGCCGGCTTCGAGCGGCTGCTGGAGAGCGCGGCGGCTGATCCGGACCAGGCCGTGGCAGAGATTCCGCTGCTCTCGCCACGCGAGCTCCACCAGGCTCGGATCGAGTGGAGCCCGGCCACAGCGGCGCCTGGCATTTCGCTCGTCGAGATGTTCGAAGGCTGGGTGGATCAGACGCCGGCCGCCGCCGCCGTCCTCGCGCCCGATGAGACTTTGACCTATACCGAGCTCGACCACCGCGCCAACCAGCTCGCCCGTCGCCTGCGTGCTCTCGGGGTGACGATCGATTCCCGGGTCGGACTGTGCGCCGAGCGTTCGCCCGAGATGATCGTGGGCGTGTTGGGCATCCTCAAAGCCGGAGCCGCCTACGTGCCCCTCGACCCGGCCTATCCGCGGGAGCGCCTGGCTCTCATGATCGATGACGCCGGTCTATCGGTGCTGCTCACCCAGGAGCGGTTGCTCGACTCCTTGCCCGCGGCGGCGGCGGTGATTCTCCGCCTGGACGCGGACTGGAGCGATGTCGACCGCGAGAGCGGCGGACGGATCCCGGGCGGAGCGGCACCCGAGAGCCTGGCCTACGTGATCTACACCTCGGGCTCGACCGGCCGACCCAAGGGAGTCATGGTCGACCACCGTGGGTGGGGCAACCTGGCGGCCGCGCAGCGGCTTCTCTTTGGCGCCGGGCCCGGCACACGCGTCCTGCAATTCGCCTCGCTCAGCTTCGACGCCTCGGCCTGGGAGATCGCCATGGCGCTCGGTGCCGGCGCCGCGCTGGTCCTCGGACCCCGAGAGCGACAGCTCTCTGCGGCAGAGCTGACGGCGCTGCTGAGAGAGAGCACCATCGCTACGTTGCCGCCGACCGTTCTCGCGACGCTGTCGCCGGGAGACCTGCCCGGGCTGGAAACCCTGGTCGTGGCGGGGGAAGCCTGCCCCCTGGACCTGGCGCGCCAGTGGTCGACCGGAAGACGGTTCTTCAACGCCTACGGACCGACCGAGGCGACGGTTTGCGCCACGGCGAAGCTCTACGACGGCGGGGAAGCCCTGCCGATCGGCCGGCCGATCGAGAGGGTCCAGGCCTACGTGCTGGATGCCCGGGCCATGCCGGTCCCGATCGGGGTCGCGGGAGAGCTTGTCCTGGGCGGCCCGGGGTTGGCGCGGGGGTACCTGGACCTGCCGGAGCGGACCGCCCGGAGCTTCGTGCCGCATCCGTTCGCCACGCTCCCCGGCGAGCGGCTGTACCGTACAGGCGACCTGGTGCGGTGGACGGCTGCGGGAGAGCTGGAGTTTCTCGGGCGTTTCGACCACCAGGTGAAGGTCCGCGGCTTCCGCATCGAGCTGGGCGAGATCGAGGCGGCGCTGCTCGCCCTGGCCGGAGTTCGCGAGGCTGTCGTGGTGGCGCGGGAGGACACGCCCGCCAACCAGCGGCTGGTCGCCTATGTCGTGGGGGACGCCGCGGCCGACGCACTGCGCCAGTCGTTGCGAGAGCGCCTGCCGGACTACATGGTGCCGTCGGCCTTCGTGCTCCTCCCCGCGTTCCCGCTGACCGCGAGCGGCAAGGTGGACCGTAAGGCCTTGCTGGCTCCGGAGCTGCAGGGCTCCGAGGACAGCTTTCTCGCGCCGCGGACGCCGATCGAAGAGGTGCTCGCGGGCATCTGGGGGGAGCTCCTTGGGAGCGAGCGGATCGGCGCGGCGGGCCACTTCTTCGAGCTGGGCGGCCACTCGCTGCTGGCGGTCCAGGTGATCTCGCGCCTGCACGGCACATTCGGTGTCGAATTGCCGCTGAGCGACCTCTTCGAGGCCCCGAAGCTGGCGGACCTCGCGGCCCGGATCGAGTCGGCGCTGCGGGCCGGCGCGGGCCGGCGTGCTCCGCC
>DATBGJ010000728.1:0-5435 GCA_036558045.1 Thermoanaerobaculia bacterium | reverse complement strand
CCACCCCCAGCAGGCGGCCGCGGGCGCGCAGCGGCACGGCGAGCAGCGAGCGGATGCCGGTGCGGTGCCACAGCTCGGAGAGCTCGGTCCACGTGTCGTCGGTCTGCGTGTCGGGCAGCACCACCGGCAGCATCGTGCGCGCCGCCACCGCCACCGGATGCTCGGAAGCCAGCTCGACCCGCAGCAGCAGCTCCTGCATCCGCCGGTCGACGTCGTTGCGCGGGATGCGGCGCACGCCGTACATCCCCTGCGCCACCAAGGTGAAGGATCCGGACGCCGCTTCGTCCAGCAGCCAGTAGACGCCCCGCGGCGCGCCGGTGACGTGGCAGAGGATCTCGATCAGCCGGTCGTGGCTCGGCGCCTCGCCCTCCAGGCCGAGCAGGCCAGTGCTGGCCTCCTGCAGGCGCACCAAGGCCTCATTGCGGCGCTCGAACTCCAGGAGCGCCAGCCGTTCCGGCACCTCGACTCTCGCGTCCGCCCGCGATACGGGACTCTCCATGCTCCCTGCCGCTCCGCCGTCGCCGTTTTGGAAAGCTGCCCGTAGTTTACTCTTTCCTCAAGATTTTGCACACCCGCGAGCCCCACCACCGCCTTCAGATCGACCCCCACGTTCGCCGGCTTCACCGCCTCCGCGGCCGCCAGCCGTGCGCGCACCGCGGCCCGCCGCGGCCGGTCCAGATCCCCGCGCAGCACCATGATGCGGCGGGCGGAGAGGGCGTCCACCCGCCAGCCGCGGCCCAGCCCGCGCGCCGCGGCCTGGAACTCCGCGGCGTCCGCCTCGCTGTCCCACTCCGTCCACCACACCAGCACGCGGCGTCCCGCGCGCGCGTAGACCTCGAAGCGGTCGCCTCCCCATCCGGCGGCCGCCGCGTCGGCCTTGCCGCGATCCTTGGCGTGGAGCCGCAGCAGCGACTGGAGGGTGGCCTCGCCCGTCTCGCCGGAGGAGACCTTTCGCCAGCCGGGCAGGGCCGGCGCGAGATCGGGCCAGCGCAGGAGGATGGGATCGTCCCTCTTCCCGAGCCACTTTTCGGGATGCAGGATCTGCTCCGAGGAGCGCGGCGGATCGGTGGCGAACGCGTAGTCCAACAGCTTCTGGCCGCCGGCGCGCCGCACCTCCAGGCAGAAGGAGAAGCCCTGGACGTAGCCGAAGAGCAGCGAGTCGCGCACCCAGGCGGGCGCCTTCGCCAGCTCGGCGCCGCCCGGCGCGTCCGATGCCGTCAGCGCCTCCGGATCGCCGAGGACGCTCTTCATCACCTCGCCGATACCTGGGGTCTCCTCGAGTTGCCTGCCGGCCAGGAAGCTGGTCATGGTCAGCGTCGCGTCCCCCTCCGCCAGCGCGGTGAGCGCGGTGGAGGCGTCCGACATGGGATCGACGGCTTCGAACCGCTGCAGGTCGAAGTGCTGGTCCTGGAGGGCATGCGTCAGCTCGTGCACGATCACCACGTCCTCCTCGTCCACCGCCTCTCCTCGGCGCACCAGGGCCATGTAGTCCTTGAGTGGATCGTAGAAGCCCGCCACCTCGCTCGTCAGCAGCTCGGTGAGATAGCGGGAGAGGTCCATCGACTCCGGGATGAGGCCGAAGGCCTTGGCCGCGATCTCGGCCGCCGCGAGCTGGTCCGGGGAGAGCTCCTCGTCCAGCGATTCCGCCATCTTCTTGCGCAGCTCCGGCTCTTCGAGGGTGCCGGCGGGGACCGGCCGCAGCGCCGTGAGGCCGCGGTACTTCTCCGCCGCCGCCAGAAGCTCCTGGAAGTGCTGCGCGCTCTCGGCCGGCAGCGGCGCTACCCCCTCCGGCAGCGCCGGAGCGGGCGCCGATTCAGTGCGGCCCGGACCGGGGACGAGGAGGCTGAGGAGGGCGGCGAGGAAGAATCGCAGAGGCATCGAACGACGATCTCCCACCGGGAGGCGGCGGGATGAAGGATTATAGAGGGGAACATGGAAGCCGAGCTGCAGCCCAGGCATCGCACGATCGCCACCAACGGCGTCCGCCTGCACGCCGTCGAGGCCGGCCCCGAAAGCGGACCGCTCCTCCTCCTGCTGCACGGCTTTCCCGAGCACTGGTACGGCTGGCGCAGGCAGATCGAGCCGCTCGCCGCCGCCGGCTTTCGCGTGCTGGCTCCCGATCAGCGGGGCTACAACCTGAGCGACAAGCCGCGGCGGGTCTCCGCCTACGATCTCGATACCCTGGCGCTGGACGTCGTGGGGCTCATCGACGAAGCGGGCGCCGCGAAGGCCCGCGTCGTCGCGCACGACTGGGGCGGCCTCGTGGGCTGGTGGCTCGGCATCAAGCATCCGGAACGGCTCGAACGGCTGGCGTTGCTCAACGCGCCGCATCCGCAGGCGATGCGCCGCGCCCTCCTCCGCAGCCCGAAACAACGCGGGCGGAGCTCCTACATCTTCTACTTCCAGCTCCCCTGGCTTCCCGAACGCACCTTCCGCCGCCACAACTTCGCCTACGCGGCCAGGGCGCTGCAGCGCACCAGCCGGCCCGGCACCTTCAGCGACGCCGACGTCGACCTCTACCGCCAGGCCTGGTCGCAGCCCGGAGCCGTGCGCTCGATGATCCATTGGTATCGCGCCGCCCTGCGCGCGCAGCCGCGGTGGCCCGCCTCGCCGCGCGTCCGCGTGCCGGCGCTCCTCTTATGGGGAGCCAAGGACCGCTTCCTCGGCCGCGAGCTGGCGCAGGCCAGCCTCGGCTTCTGCGACGACGGCCGGCTTGAATTCTTCCCGGAGGCCACGCACTGGATCCAGCACGAGGAGGCGGAGCGGGTGAACGAGCGGCTGCTCGATTTCTTTGCCTAATCCTCCGCCAGCACGATCACCCAGTCCTTCTCCGTGAACGCCACCTTCTCCGGCTTCCGCGGATTGACCACCACGCCATAGGCCTTGGCCGCGTCCTCCGCGTGCGCGCCCAGCCGGTAGCCGATCGCCGCCTCGCCGCGCCGCCTCGCCGCCGCCACCAGCGTGTAGAAATTCACCTCCCGGCCCGGCTCGACGTAATCGCCGGCCGGCTTGAGGTAGATCTCCGAGCCCTCGGGATCGAAGAGGTCGGCGAAGACGGCGTTGAGGTCCCGGTTCTCCGAGACCTGCGAGAGCATGAGGCTCGTCAGCTTGTTGCTGACGATGAAGTCGTCCGCGTGCGTCACCTCGGCCAGCTCGCGGTCGCGCACGTCGAGCATCTCGCTGACGATGCGGAAGTCGTGCCTCCCCTTCTCGGCGATGTCGCGCAGGTGGAGGAGCGTGATCAGCGTCCGCGCGTCGGCCTCCTGGTCGTCCAGGGTGTCCGAGTAGCAGAGCAGGATGATCTGGTCGAAGTCGGGCAGCCCGAGCCCGTCGAGCACCCGGCGGCTCGTGGTGTCGGCGGTGACGCAGGAGATCGTCTGGTTGATGAGATCGCCGCTGCGGCGCGCGCCGAGCTCGGGCGGGAAGGCGGGCACGTCCGCCACCACCGTCACGCTCGACCCGGCCGCCACGTAGCGGTCCAGCTCGCGGACGATCGCGACGCCGCGTCCGTTCCAACCCAGGATCAGCGTGCGCTCCGGCCGCGGCGCTCGCGCCCGGGCCTCGCGGATCGCGTCGGCGGCGACGCCCAGCCGCGCCTCCAGCGTCTCCCAGGGCTCCAGGTCGGCGGAGACCCGCACCGTATCGTCGTCCTCCGAGATGGCGATGATCTGGTCTCCGGGCTCGATCCGCGTCTCCATGGGCGGGTTCATGCGGATGCGGCCGTCTCCCTGCCGCAGGCCCATGACGCAGGAATCCTCGTAGGCGAGCAGCGCCTCGCCGAAGGTCCGCCCCGCCAGCTTCGGCTCCTCCTGGAAATAGATCTCGTCGCCGCCGAAGTCCAGCAGCTCCGTGTAGACCACCGAGAGGCCCGACTGCCGCGAGGTCTGCACGATGATGCGCGAGATCAGGTCGCCCGTCACCACGAGCTGGGCCTCGTCGCGGCCCACCATGCGCGCCACCTCCAGGTTGCGCGGGTCCTGGACCTCGGCCACGATGTGGTACGGCTCCGGCCGCCGGTCGGGATTGTTGGTCAGCGCCAGGATGGTCTTGATGGTCTCCGGATCCGGGCGCTCGCTCTCGGGCGCCAGGACGATGATCGAGCGGCACTGCCGTGGATTGACGATCTCCAGGTCCTTCAAGTCGAGCGGATCGCCGGTGCGGCAGATGATGCGGGTGTTCTTGGTGTCCCCCACCTGGCTGCGGATCTCGTCCTCCATCTCCACCTTGTCCTTCTCGGCGAGGATGACGATGCGCGGCCGCGAGCGGTTCGCGTTGGCGGTCACCAGCTCGGAGAGGATGGTGAAGACCTTGGGCGACCAGCCGAGGATCAGCGTGTGGTCGCGCTCCATCACGAACGACCGGCCCTTGCGCAGCTCCGTCAGCTTCTCTTCGATGCCGTTGTTGATGACGCCGATGAGGGCGCTGACGATGAAGATGCCGCCCAGCGTCACGCCCAGCATGGCGATGCGGAACGACCACCCCTCGTCGCCGCCCATGGTGCCGGAGTCGAGCGTGCGCATGAGGCTGAGCCACGCCGCCTCCAGGAAGCCCGGCTGGTCGCCTCCCGCCGGCGCGATGTGGAAGAGGACGACGAGCAGCGCGACGAGAAAGATGAGAGCGACCGAGACGAGCCCCAGGTAGCCGATCAGCGCGATCGCTCCCCGGGACATGCTGTTGTCGAACGCGTAGCGCAGCCGATCCGCGAAGCCGGTGCGGGACATGGGGAGCGTCTCCTACGGAAGAGATGAGCCGGACGATGACAGTAACACAGAGAGTCAAGCCGGTTGGCACGGACCGCTCCTCTCACTACGATCACGGTGGTCTCGACCCTAGACGAGACAGCCCCGAACTGCCTAAAATCTGGCATGGCTACCGCCAAAAGCGCAGTCAAAATGGCGACGGTACCCCGATTTTTCAAAGCTCCGGACAGCCATTTCTTCCTCTTCGGACCCCGCGGCACCGGAAAATCGACCTGGCTGCGAGAGGCCTATCCGGACGCGCTTTGGATCGATCTCCTGAGGCCCGAGCTCCACCGGCAGTATGTTGCCCGGCCGGAAAGGCTGCGCGAGCTTGTCGCCGGAAGCCCGGACGCCCCGGTGGTGGTGATCGACGAGGTGCAGAAGGCGCCGATTCTCCTGGACGTGGTACACGACCTGATCGAGCGGCGCGGCGGTCCCCAGTTCGTCCTCACCGGCTCCAGCGCGCGGAAGCTCAAAAGGGAAGGGGTGGACCTGCTGGCGGGGCGGGCCCTCATGCGGTCCCTTCACCCCTTCATGGCCGCCGAGGTCGGCGACCGCTTTCATCTGGACACGGCGGTCAGTCAGGGGCTCGTGCCCCTCGTCTGGAGCGCACGCGAGCCGGAGGAAGTCCTCAAATCCTATGTCGATCTCTATTTGAAGGAAGAGGTCCAGATGGAGGGCCTGGTGCGCCGGTTC
>DATBGJ010000727.1:0-7074 GCA_036558045.1 Thermoanaerobaculia bacterium | reverse complement strand
TTTAGGCTTTGGCAACACCCTTGCGCTAGACGGCGGCCCGAACGCGGGTGAAGCGGGGATTCCCGAGAGAGGCGGATTCTCCGTGACGCCCGAACGACGCCACCCAAGTGGCAAGGAGGATGGAGTCATGAAGAGGATCGTACTGTTCGCACTGCTGTTCGCGGTTACCGCCGCGGTCGCCCAGGCCCGCGTCGAGCCTATCTGGGGCGCCCCCTACGCCTGTTACTACAGCAACTACACGGGGAACGCCACCAATGGCGGCACCTCGGTCTGGGTGGACACGGGACGCTTCTACCCGGGCGACGGCACCCAACTGCTGATCCGCTGCCGCGAAAGCTTCGACACGAGCTACGGCGGCGACACCTACAAGTGCGCCTGGGCCAAGCCCGTGGATGGGTACAATCCATATTCCGGTTCCTTCACGACGTGGGAATACACCTTCACCTATGGGCCGCAGTGCAAGAACACCGTCGTGAAGTACTGGGGAACTCAAATCAGCTTCAGCAACTGCACGGACGGCCACTCCCGCATCTGCTACCTCCAGTAGATTTCGGTCGGGGGCCGCTCCTCCGGGGCGGCCCTCCTCCTCGCTCCGGAATTCCTGCCGTACGTCTCCGGTTTGGACCGTTGAACGCGGTATCGAGGGAGGGGCTAGGCGTTTCCGCCGGCCGTTCCGTACAATAAGCGGACTGTGACGACCGGAGTGGAGATTCCCGTCGAGATGCCTGGCTTCAAGCCCTCCACCTTTCCTCGCCTCCTGGCCTTCGGCCTGCTCGCCTTCGGTTTCCTCGCGCCGGCCCGCGCCGAGCTGGTGATCCTCACCGACGGCAACGTGATGAAGGTCGCCTCCTTCGAGGCGACGGGGGACGTGGCGCGCCTGACCTATCCCTCCGGCGGCCGGCTGTCGATGCCCATCACGCGCGTCGAGCGGGTGGTGGACGACGAGGTGGTCCCGGAGCCCGAGCCGCCGCCGGTGGTGGCCGAAGAGCTCCGCGAGACGGCGATCCCCCTCCGTTTCGAGGAGGCCCAGGCGAAGATTCCGGAAGGTCCCTACGGCGACATGATCTTCGACGCGGCGCGGCGGCACTCGGTCAATCCCCAGGTGGTGGCGGCGCTCATCGGCGCCGAGTCGGCCGGCAATCCGCGGGCGGTCTCCCACAAGGGGGCGCGCGGCCTCATGCAGCTCATGCCCGCCACCGCCGAGCGCTTCGGCACCCGCAAGGAGAAGCTCTACGATCCCAAGGAGAACCTGGAGGCCGGCATCCGGTATCTGAGCTGGCTCGCCGAGCAGTTCCCGAACGATCTCGCCAAGGTGCTCGCCGCCTACAACGCCGGCGAGAACGCCGTGGTGCGCTACGGCGGCATTCCTCCCTACCGCGAGACCCGCAACTACGTCCGCCGCATCTACTCGACGCTGGGTCTGGCCGTTACGGGGCTATAGTCCGCGATGAGATGAGCGAAGCGGAGATCCGCGCGGAGACCTTCCGGCGCGTGCGCAAGGTCGTCGGCGAGGTGCTGAAGATCGCCGAGGAGCGGATCACCCTGGAGAGCCGGTACCGCGAGGACCTCAACGCGGATTCGTTCGACAACCTGTCGCTCTTCCTCGCCCTGGAAGAGGAGTTCAACCGCACCATCGAAGGAGAAGGCGTCGCGCACCTCACGACGGTGGGAGAGACGGTGGATTTCATCCTGGGCCGGATGGCAGGCCCCGCTCCGGCGTCGGCGTCATGAAGCGGCGGGTCGCCGTTACCGGTCTGGGGGTGATCAGCTCGATCGGAGCCGGCGTCGAAGAGTTCTGGCGTGCCTGCCTCGACGGCACCACCCGGGCCGAGGCGATCCCGGAGGAGTGGCTCGCCTACTCGGATTTCACCTCCCGCGTCTGGTCGCCGCTGCCGGAGCCCGATTACGCCGCCTTCGGCATCGGTCGCATCGAGCGGATGCAGCACGATCCGACCGCCCTGCTGGCCATCGCCGCCGCCTTCCAGGCGCTGGCTGCCGCGGGTCTCACCCGTGAGCTGCGGGACGAGAAGCGCAATACCTACACGCTCCAGGGGATCGACGCCGCGCGCGCCGGCATCGTCCTCGGGACGGGAATCGGCGGCGTGAGATCCCTGCTCTCCAGCTTCCTGGCCCAGGCGCTGTCCCGGCCGAAGGAGGCCCTTGGCGAGATCCGCGAATGCCTCCGCGGTGGGGAGCCCTCGCGCGCCCTCGAGCTCCTCGACGCCTGCGAGCGGCGGCTGAAGATTCCAGGGCGGATGAGCCCCTTCTCCGTGCCCATGGCCATGCCGAACGCCGGCGCGAGCGCGCTCAGCATCAAGCTCTCGCTGGTCGGCCCGCACCACACCTTCTGCGCCGCCTGCGCCTCCGGCACCGTCGCCATCGGGCATGGCTATCGCGCCATCGCCGCGGGGAGCAGCGATCTGGTGCTGGCGGGGGGTGTCGAGTATCTGGACGACGGCTACGGCGGCATCTTCCGCGGCTTCGACCTGGCGAGGACCCTGACCCGGGAGAGCGATCCGGAGCGCGCCAGCCGTCCCTTCGATCGCCGACGCTCCGGGTTCCTGTTCTCCCAGGGGGGCGCCGCGATCCTGGTGCTGGAGGAGGCGGAGCACGCCAGGCGCCGCGGCGCCCCGCTGTTGGCGGAGGTGGCCGGCTTCGCCGAGACCTCGGACGCCTTCAACGTGATGCTGATGGAGCCGGACGGCCGGCAGATCGCGCGCACCATCGCCGGCGCGATCGCCGATGCGGGGCTGCAGCCGGAGGACATCGACTACGTCAACGCCCACGGCACCGGCACGCTCGCCAATGACGAGATCGAAGCCGCCGTGCTGGAAAGGATCTTCGGCACCCGGCCGCTGGTGAACTCGACCAAGTCGCTGCTCGGCCATACGCTGGGAGCCAGCGGCGCGCTCGAGGCGGCGGTGACCGTTCTGAGCCTGCACCGCCGGACCACTCACGCCTGCCGCAACCTGGACGAGCCGATCTCGGCGCTCAACTTCGTACGCCGCGTGGAGGAGCATGCCCTGCGTGCCGCCTTGTCCCAGTCTTTCGCGTTCGGCGGCCACAACGCGGCGCTCGTATTCAGGGACGCCGCTGATTTTTAGCGCTGTCGAATGCCTTGACATTTGGCTCCGGAAAAGCGATAACTTCAAGGTTACGTTTTCCACGATCGTCCGATATCGGAGTCGGTACGGTGTCGTCAGGCCTTCCAGAAAGGAGCAGGAGCATGGCTGAGAAGAAGGCGGCAGGGAAAAAGGCGACAGGGAAGAAGGCGGCAGCGAAAAGGACCAAAAAGACCAAGGACGTCGTGATTCATCTCCCGGATACGAAGGAGCTCGCGGCCGCCAAGATGAGCCAGGCCGAGATCGAGAAGATGGTCAAGGACATGGCCGGCGAGAAGGGCAGCCTGAAGGCGGCAAGCTTCAGGACGAGCATCCCGGCCGTGGCGGTCAAGGGCGGGGCGCGGGTCGCCCGGGCCTTCGCCGCGCCGGGCGCTCCCGGTGACCCGAACGGCTGGATCAAGACCATCTGGCGGCGGTTCTGCTAGCGCCTGACGGTCCGGCATCATGATCGCGCCGCCGGGCCCCGAGGCGGTCCCGAGGTTTGCCTTCAGCCCGACCATCCGGACCAGCCGGTACGGCGACAAGATCCTCCTCTGGGATCCGCCGACCGGGTCCTGGTGCTTTCTCGCGGAGGCAAACCTCCGGCTGATCCAGGGGCTGAAGCACTTCTGCGATGCGGGCCGCTGGGACCTCCTGCCGGCGGACAGCGAATTCCTGCTCGACGAGCTCTTCGCCTGCGGCCTGGTGTCGCGGGACGGCCGGTACTGCTGGTCCAAGGATCTCTTCGCCCATCACAGGAACAAGGTCAACACCCTGATCCTCAAGGTGGTCGGCTCGTGCAACATGGCCTGCAGCTACTGCTACGACTACAATCAGGCCCGCTTCTCGAAGCTCATGGCTCTCGACGCCGCCCGGCAGGCCGTCGACGGGGTCTGGGACCGCAGCGGCGATCTCCTCAACGTGCTCTTCCACGGCGGCGAGCCGATGCAGGCGAAATCCCTGATCTTCACGCTGGTGCCGGAGATCCGGGAGCGCGCGGAAGCCACGGGCAAGAACGTTTTCTTCTCGATCCAGACCAACGGCACGCTGCTCACCGAGGAATGGTGCGATTTTTTCCAGCGCTACCAGTTCTCCGTCGGCGTTTCGCTCGACGGCGACGCCAGCCTCAACGACCGATTCCGCGTCACCCACTCGGGGCGGGGCACCTACGAGAGGATCCTGGCGTTGCTGCGGCGCTACGAGCTGGTGGGCCGCATCGGCGTGCTGACCACCGTGACCCGGCACAACGTCGATCACCTGTTGGACGTCGCGCTGTATTTCCAGGACCTCGGGGTCGAGCTGTGGGATACCACGATCTTCCAGTCGGCCGGGCGCGGGGAGGGGCAGGAGGACCTGTTCGAGCCCGCGGTGGCGGACCTGGTGAGCGCCTACCTGGAATTGCTGCAGGCGGTCGAGGACGGGCGTTTCACCACCCTCGGGGTGCAGTGCATGCTGAGCTACATCCGCAACGTGCTCTCCTATCAACGCCGGAACATGTGCCTGCGGTCGTCCTGCGGCGCGGGGTCCGACCTCGTGTCGATCTCGGTGGACGGCGCCATCGAGGCCTGCGACTGCATCACCAACCCCCAGCTCCGGTTGGGCCGCCTGGAGAGCCGGGAGTCGATCGCCGCGGCCCTCGATTCGCCGACGGCGCAGGCGATCCGTTCCCGCCACGTCGACCGCCTCCTGCCTTGCCAGGATTGCGACTGGCGGATCGTCTGCGGCGGCTCCTGCCTGGCCAAGGCCGGGGTCCTCGATGGCGTCGTCGAATCGGAATGCGCGCTCTCGCTGGCCCTGTTTCCGGCGATCCTGGAGAGCTTGAGCAGGAGCGACCGGCTGATCGAGTATGCCGACCGGTTTGCTTGAGCGGCTGATCTCCCGCGATCGCGGGAGATCGCAGAGGGGCAACATCGACTGGCTGACGGTCCTGGAGGATTGCCTGGACGATGCCGAGACCGTCTCCCTGCTGCGCCAGATCCCATCCGCCGAGCGCCGCGCACTGCTCGCCGAGACCGGACGCGAAGTCTACCGGCGGGACCTCGGCAACTTCGCGGCCGAGCTGAGCTACAACACGGATTTCGTCATCGCATCCGGGCAGTTGCCCGACTTCGGCGAGCAGCGCGAGGATCACGCGGCGTGCCTGTTCGCCGGGCTGAGCGACGCCGTCGATTTCCTGACCCGGGCGAGCGGCGAGGAGCATCTGGCGGCGACCCGGGTCGACGTCCAGGGATTGAGCCATCTGCAGCCGTTCCCGCAGCGCCGGGGCGTCTTGCTGCTGAGCGTCTTCCAGAGCCATATCGGGTACATGGCTCCCTTGCTGGAGACCTTGGGGAAAGTCGCGCTGATCCGCAAGCCGCAGGGCAGCGAAGGGCGGGATTACTTCCCGCAGCGGCTGCTCGAATGGCGCGCCGCTCTGGAGGTGGTTCCGGCCGACGCGGCGGGCGGGATGCGGCTGTTCCAGATCCTCCGTAACCGCGGCGTGGTCGGGTTGTACAACGACTTTCTCTATCCCGACGCCCGCGCCGTGCGCGGCCTGCTCTTCGGCCGGCACGTACCCATCTCGCGCACCCTCCTCCTGATGATCCGCAAGACCGGAGCCGTGGTGATCCCGACGGCGATCGCGCGCCGCCTCCCCGTCGAGGGGAACGAGGTCCAGGTGTGCTTTTTCCCGCCGCTGCCCGCATCGCTTGCGCCGGAAGAGGCGACCGAGACCGCGCTCGCCATTCAGCTCAGCCTCGCGACAGAGTGTCTGATCCGGCGGTTCCCAGCGCAGTGGCGGCTGTGGAACACCTTGCGGCTGCGCTGGGAGAGGGGGGAGGAACTGCCTTGAAGACGCTGATCACCGGCCCCTCCTGTTCGGGCAAGACCACGCTGGGCCGGTCGCTGATCGGCTGCCGGCTGGTGGAGCTCGACCGCCTCGACGGCGCGGCCTTCGAGGAGGGGAATGGCGGGGACTGCATGCTCGAAGGGATTCCTTCCGGCAGCGAAGAGGAAATCCGCCGGTTGCTCGCCAGCATGGATCAGATCCTGTGGCTCCAGGTGCCGTTCGGGATGCGTCTGCACCGGATGATCGAGCGGGATGGCCCCGCGGCTCTCGGCCGGTTCCTCTATAACGAGTTCGCTTGGAACCGCTATCTGGCGCCCCTGCTGGAAGGCAACCGCAAGGTTCGGCGGCTCTCCTAGGGCGCGCCTCCATACCGCATCACCATCAGCGTGCGGTCGTCGCTCGCCGGCTCGCCCGCGGCGTGGCGCTCGACGGCGGCGAGCAGCCGGTTGCGGACGTCGGCCGCGCTCTGCCCCGGCTTGCCCGCCAGGGCGGCGGCCGCGGCGTCGTAGCCGAAGGGCTCTCCGGCGCCGTTGGTGGCCTCGATGAGCCCGTCGGAGAGCCAGACCACGACGTCTTCGGGCTGCAGCGCCAGCGTCGCGCGGCCGTACTGCTGCCCGAGCCCGCCCAGCGGCGAGCTGGGGAGGAGGATCTCCTCGACCTCGGCGCCCCGCACGCGGTAGGTCGGCGGGTGGCCGGCGTTGGTCAGCACCAGCGTCCCGGTCTTCAGATCGATCAGGCCGAGGGTGGCGGTGACGAAGAAGCGGTTCTCGCGGTTCGAGCGCACCACGGCGTCGAGCCGGCGCAGGATCTCCTCGGGCTCGCGCGTCTCCTCGACCAGGATGAGCAGCGCCGCCTTGAGCATGGCCATGCGCAGGCCGCTCGACAGGCCGTGGCCGGAGACGTCGGCGATGACCACCGCCAGCTCGTCCTCCGACAGGCGCAGCACGTCGAAGTAATCGCCGCCGATGGCGGCGCTGGGCTCGAAGAGGGTGGCGAACTCGACGCCGCCGCCCGCCGGCAGGTCGCTCGGCAGCAGGCTTTTCTGGAGATTGCGCGCCAGCGCCAGCTCCTTCTCCAGCAGCTCCTTCTGCGCCGCCGTGTCGACCAGCGCCTCCAGGTTGCCGGCCATCTCGTTGAAGGAGCGCT
>DATBGJ010000726.1:0-8090 GCA_036558045.1 Thermoanaerobaculia bacterium | reverse complement strand
AGATGGAAGTAGAACCCGTAGGTGCCGTCCTCGTGCTTGATGCTCACCCAGTTGCCGGTGCTGGAGCCGTCGACCAGGTCGGCATCGTTGGTCGTCTTCGATTCTTCGACCATCGCGACGACGCCGCCGCGCGCGGCGTAGACGTCGGTGCCCGAGGCGGCGGCGAACTGCAGGGCGAACTTGTGGACGCCGTCGGGGTAGCCGAGGGTTGGGTCGTCGAAGTTCCCCTTGGTGAGGGTCCAGGCCGGATAGCCGCCGGTGTAAGGGAGGTAGTAGAAGCTGTCGAGCGAACCGGCGCAGTCCTTGACTCGGTCGCGCACGATCTTGGGCAGGGTGGCGGAGTACTCGAAAACTTCACCGTTCGTCGAGTTGTGGCCCGTCAACTGCGGCCAGTTGAGCGCGGCCACGTGATCGACGCCTTTGGTGAGGAACTCGACCAGACCGCCGAACATACCCTGGAAGGCCGCCGTCTCATCGTAGAGGTCGTCCACCTCGAAGACCGCGAAGTTATCGGTGACCAGCACACCCTTCGGAGTATCGGAAGGGCTGTTGTTGGTGACCTTGTAGCCCATCGCGGAGAAGGTCGGGTTCGGGTCGGGAACGTTGGAGAGGGTCACGGTGCTCACCTTGGCCTGCTCGAAATCGTTGACCGTCTGGTTGCCGCCGACGTTGAAGACTGTCTTGGTGTAGTTGACCACGGCGTAGGAGCCGAACGGGCGCATCACCAGCGGCAGGGTCACGGTGGCCTGGGTCTGGGGAGTGCCGCAGCCGAAGCCGCTGGTGCAGGTGGTCTTGAAGGTCGTCGCGGTGATGGTGGCGAGCTGGCCGTCGACGAGCGAGCTGGGCAGCCCCACCGGAACGTCGCCGTCCTGCAGGTCGCTGGCGAGGGTCCAGGTGCTGCCGCCCTGGCTGACGTCGATCTTCATCGCGAAGGAGAAGGTCTGCAAGCCGTTGCTGGTGGCGCAGCCGGTCGGAACGCCGCCGACCTGGGTCGTCGCGGTCTCGGCGGCGAGCCGCTGGAAGCGCTCGAGGTTGAGAGCACCGACGAAACCCTGGGCGTAGCCCGCGGTCGGGCGCAGCCGATACGGCTGGTTGAGATTCTCTTTATAAGGCGGGAACTGCTGGAACGGCGCCACCCGCAGCGTGAGGCAGGGAGTCGCCTTGGCGCCCCCCGAGAGCGGAAGCTCGTCGCGCAGCGAGGTCAGCAGGGCGGTGCCATCGGCGAAGCGGAGGCCGCGGCCGTCGATGCGGCGGCCGGCCATCAGCCCGGCCGGAAGCCGGCCTTCGGCGATACCGACGACGCCGGAGGTACGACGGCCCGCGAAGCGGAAGGTGCGGGAGGCATCGTCCACGGCGGCCACCTGGCCGCGCAGCGGGCCGGCCGCAACCACTTGGCCACAGGCGGCGCGCACGAAGCCGGCGGCCGTGCGGGCCTGCTCGATAGCTTCCTGCGTCAGGCTCTGCTGGAGGTGCAGGAAGGCCCGACCCAGGGCCTCTCTGGGGAGGCGAGCTTCAGCGTGGATCGTGCTTTCCAAGTTCTCTTCGGCTTCTCCCGCGCTGGCCGTGGCCGCGTCGAAGAGATCGGCGGCGCGGCAGACCTCGCCGGCGCGGAGCACCGCCGCGGCTTCGGTGAAGGCGGCGCTCACCTCGCGCAGGGCGTGGCCGGCATCGGCATAGAGCGGATCATCCGCCAGCACCGCGGCCCGCTCGTCGAGCCGCGAGCGGATGGGATCGACGAAGCGCTCCGGGGCCAGCGCGATCTCCAGCGCCGAGCACCCCTCGGCGATCGGGGCCGCGCCGCGCGGCGAGGCCGGGCAGCCGTCCTGGCGGTCGGCGATGCCGTCGAAATCGCGATCGGCCGGCGCGGCGGATCCGGCGCCCACCGCGAGCAGGCCGAGGGCCACGCAGGCCAGCCAGGTAGCGCCCGTTCGGCGCCGGAGGGAGCGAGCGGGCTCGCACGGAAACAGAGTGTTCATGACGTCCTCCCCAGAGGAAACGCCCAGACCGGTCATCGGTCGGGGGCCGTCGCCACGCAGGCGATCTAGACCTGGATGCGGAGAACGGGGCCGGAAAGGGACATCACCCTCCGGGTGACGGGTCCGCGAGCTTGCCGGGCGGCGCGCCGGCCAACTCGGCGAGGAGAAAGGCGCGGGCCTTGCGCCAGTCGCGCTTGGCCGTGCGCTCGGTCAGACGCTGCAGCTCGCCGATCTCGGCGAAGCTCAGCCCGGCGAAGAACCGCAGCTCGACGAGGCGGCCGAGCCGCGGGCTCTCCGCCGACAACCGTTCGAGAGCGGCGTCGAGGGCGAGAAGGTCCGCGGTGAGACCGGCATCGGCCGCGGCCGGCGGCTCTCCCGGCCCGCCGATCTCGATACGGACCACGTCGCCCGAGCGCTTGGCGGCGTCCCGCTGCCGGGCATAGTCCACCACCACGTGGCGCATGACCCGGGCGGCGAGGTTGAAGAAGTGCGCGCGATCCGCGGCGGAGAGGCCCGCCGGTTGCGCGAGGCGCAGATAGGTTTCGTGCACCAGGGCGGTGGTGTTGAGCGTTTCGCCGGGCCGGCCGTGAGCGCCGAGCTGGCGGTGAGCGAGGCCGTGGAGCTCCCGGTAGACGCGGGCGAAGAGGGCTGCGGAGGCGGCGCCGTCGCCGTTGCGAGCGGCGGCGAGCCAGTGCGTGATCTCTTCCGTGGATTCCGGCGGCACCGTCACGCCCCTCACTCCGCCGGGCCCGCGCGCTGCAGCAGGGCCGCGGCCTCGCGGCTCAGCGGATGATCCTTGCCGCGCTGGTCCTGCAGGAGGACGACGGACTCGGCAAGATCTTGCCGCGCCCGCGTCTGATCGCCGGCGGCGAGGGCCACGCGGCCGCTCGCCAGCAGATAGTCCGCGAGCTGCGGGTGCCCGGGATGGTTTTGACGCAGGAACAGGACCGCCGCGTCGATCCTGCGCCGCGCCTCGGCCAGACCCTCGCGGGCGCCGAGGGCCAGCAGGTCGAGAGCGATCTGGTAGTTCGACGCCGCCACACCGGGATGCACGGCGGTGCCGAAGAGCTTGTGCTCGATGTCCAAGGCCCGCCGATGGAGCGCCAGGGCGCGATTTGGATGGCCGCGCAACCGCGCCACTTCGCCCAGATACTTGAGAGCGGAGCGGATCTCGTAGCTCTCCGGCCCGCTGGGCTCATAGTGGTCCACGACCCGGGTGAGCGTGCGCTCCGCCTCGTCCAGCCGGCCGCTGCGCAGCCGCGCCCAGCCCTCGCTCAGCACGGCGGCCCAGACCAACGGATGGTCGTCCCCGACCTTCGCCCGCAGGAACCGCTCCGCCTCCACGAACTGCTGCTCGGCCTCGGCGTAGCGCTCCTCGTTCATCAGGCAGAAACCCAGATAGCGGCGCGCTGAGCCGACGTCGTAATGGCCGAGGGGCTCGAGGATGCGGATCGCCTCGCGCAACGCGCGCTCGGCCTGCGCGTTGCGCCGCAGATCGGAGAGCAGGAAGCCCTGCTTGATCAACGTCTCGGCCACCTCGATATGATCGGACCCCACCGCCTTCCGCTGCTGGACGAGAACGTTGGCGTACTCGGCGGCGGCCGCCTCGCGCTGACCGCTGGAGGCGAGGATCTCGGCCAGGGTGCGGCGCGCGACCGACACCTCGAGCGGCGCGCCCCGGGGCGACGCCGCCAGGATGGCGAGGCCTTCGCGCGCCGCCCGCTTCGCCTCGTCGAATCGGGAGAGATTGCCGAGAATGGAGGCGGTCTCGAGCAGGCGGCGCCCCGTCTCGACGCTCGCCGGGCCGAAATGCCGGCGGGCGGCGGCGGTGCTCTGCCGCACCAGGGCGAGCGCCTCTTCCTCTTTTCCTTGCTCGCCGAGCACGAAGATGCGGATGCTGGCCAGGCGCTGCCCCTCCCGGCTGTCGAGCCCGAAGCGCCGCTCGAGGACCAGCCGTGCCCGCTCCGCCAGCCGCCACGCCTCGTCCAGGTTGCCGCGGGCGGCCTCGATCTCGGTCAGCGTCGTGAAGCTGAGGGCCACCTCGACCGACTCGGCGCCGAAGAGCCGCCGCCGCTCGGCGAGGGAAGCCTCGGCCGCCTCGCTCGCCGCGTCGTAGAGGCCGAGGCTGCGATCGATCTGAGCGATGGCGTCCAGCAACTCGGCCCGCACCTCGGGCTCCGGCGCCAGCTCCGCGTCCACCCGCCGGGCGCCCGCGGCGAGGATCTCGCGAGCGGTCAGCTCCGGTCCCCGGCCGGTCTCCGGGTCGGCTTCGCGAAAGATGGAGAGCAGGAGCTCCTTGACCCTTTCCGCCCGCTGCGCCTGCTCGCTCGCCATCTGTGCCTGGCGCTGCGACACGATGGTGCCGGCGACGAGCGAGAGCACGGCCGCCGCCAGCGCCGCGGCGGCGAGCTTGTGCCGTTGGACGAGCTTCCGTCCCCGGTAGAGGGCTGAATCCGGGCGGGCCCGCACGGTCCGTCCGGCGAGGAAGCGCTGGAGATCGGCGCCGAGATCGGCGGCCGAGCGGTAGCGGCGCGCGGGATCGCGATGCAGGGCGGCGAGGACTACCGAATCGAGATCGCCCTCAACGCGGCGGGCGAAGCGGCGCCGATCGGGGATTCCCGCCGCATCGCCGTCGGTCTCCCGATCGGCGGCGCGGAGAACGATCGATGGCCGCTCGGCGCGCTCGTCGCTCACGCCTTGGGTCCCTGCGGCGGCGGGCGTCCGGCCGTGGGCGTGGGGGGAGCGGCCGGTCAGCAGCTCGTAGAGGATCACCCCCAGCGCATAGACGTCCGTGGCCGTGGTCACCGGTCCGCCCAGGAGCTGTTCCGGCGCGGCGTAGGCCGGCGTGAGAGGTGCCTGGAGGTGCTGAGTGGCCGTGTCCTCGGGCGCCTCCGCCAGCAGCTTGGCGATGCCGAAATCGAGGAGCTTGACCTGCCCCTCGGCGGTGACCAGCAGGTTCGAGGGCTTGAGGTCGCGGTGGACGATCAGGCTGCGGTGCGCGGCGTCCACCGCCTCGCAGGCGGCGATCATCAGGTGCAGGCGCTCTTCCAACGCCGGCTTCACGCGCCGGCAGTAGGCGAGGATCGGCTCGCCCGCTACGAGCTCCAGCACGAAGTACGGCCGGCCGTCCGGGGCGGTGCCGCCGTCCAGGAGGCGGGCGATTCCAGGGTGTTCGAGGCGGGCCAGGATCTGGCGCTCGCGCTGGAAGCGGCGCACGATCTCCGCGGAGTCCATGCCGCGCTTGATCAGCTTCAGGGCGACCTGTTGCCGGAAGGCGCCGTCCGCCCGCTCGGCGAGGAAGACCTCGCCCATGCCGCCGCTGCCCAGGATTTCGAGCAGGCGGTAGGGGCCGATGCGGAGGTCCGCAGCGAGCGGCTCGCGCGGCGCTTCCGGCACCGGACCGTCGGCGAACGCCGCCGCGACGAACCCCGGCGCCCGCTCGGCGACCGGCCGGGAGAGGAGCGGGGAGGCGCTCGCCTCGGCAGCGAAAAGCCGCTCGAGCCTGGCCGCCAGCTCCGGCTGCTCTCCGGCCAGTCGAGACAGCCGCGCCGAGCGTTCCTCGGCAGACAGCTCGGAAAGCTCGTCGAACCAGTGCAGCCAGACGGGCTGGTCCTCTGTCGGCCAAGTGCTATCCTGTGTCGCGTTCACTGCTGCGCATTTTAGTCTGCCGCCCGCTTCACCACGATATCTCCCGCCACCTCCGCATCCAAGGCCAGCACGGTCTCCCTCATCTCGGCCACGAAGGAGGGGACTCGCTGCAGCGGGCATGGGAGGCACGGCCGGCTCCTGTTTGAACAGGCGGACCTCTGCTTTGACGATCTGACCGTCCGCTGGTTGTAGATCGGTACGGGGTAGGCTGGGATGGCGAGGAGCCGGGCCGCGCGCGAACACACTCCCGCTGAGCTGAGGCAACGTGGACGTCTCAGGGCCTGGGCGTCGGGCTCCATGAGTCCGGCGCCTTCGGTTTTCATACGGCGGCTTGCGCGAGTCCCAATTTGGGACTATGCTTTGATCGATGCGCGTCATCGCCCTTTCCAGGCTCAGGGCGTTTTGGGAGGAGAACCCCGATGCCGCGGACGTGAAGGAGCCGCTCCTGGCCTGGAACCGCCACGCCTTGAGGGCAGATTGGGCATCGCCCGCCGAGGTGAAAGCGGACTTTGGCCATGCAAGCATCCTCAGGGACGGCCGGGCCGTGTTCAACGTCGCGGGAAACAAGTACCGACTGGTGGTCTGGATCAACTACGGCTATCGGGTCGTATACATCTGCTTCATCGGGACCCATGCTCAGTACGACCGAATCGATGCGCAGACGATCTAAGGAGATCCAATGGACGTCAACCCGATCAAGACCGATGTGGACTATCGAGCTACCCTGCGGGAAATCGAGATGCTGATGAGCGCTGAACCGGGAACTCTCGAGGGCGAGCGGCTCGATGTATTGACCACCCTTGTAGAGGCTTGGGAACGCAAGCACTATCCGCTGGATTTACCCGATCCCGTGGAAGCCATCAAGTTTGCGATGGACCAGCGTGGATTGACCGTAAAGGACCTCGAGTCGATGATCGGCCGCGCCAATCGGGTCTACGAGGTCCTCAGCCATAAGCGGCCTCTCACCCTCAGAATGATCTGGAAGCTGCACAAGGAGCTTGGCATCCCGGCGGAATCTTTGATTAAGCAGCCTGATGAATCCGAGGCTGCGTAGGTCCGAGACGGGTACTACGCTTCTAGCCGCCGGGCATCCCCCATCTCCAGGAACTATCCGCCCCCGTCCCGTGTCTAACCCAGGCAAGGAGGGAATTCTCATGAGCAAGCTCGTGGGATGGGCCTCGAAGCGAACTCGCACCGCAGCGGTCATCGTCCTGGCGCTCTCCTGCGGTCCATGCGCCCAGGGACTCGCGGCCGAGGAGGCTGCGAAGACGCCGCCGGGGCGGCTCGGCGAGGAGGTGCTCCGCTTCGGCAAGGAGGGGATCGGCCCGAGCCAGATGACGCGGGTGGAGAGCGTCGCCGTGGATCCCGAGGGATTCGTCTACGCGGGCGACTGGGAGCTCGCGCGCGTGCAGCGCTTCAGCCCCGCAGGCAAGCTCGGAGGGCTGGTCTATGTCGAACCCGAGCGCATCGATGCGCTCGCCTACGAGCGCAGCGGCGTGCTGTTCGTCGTCGGCCGCTACCAGATGTTCCGCTACGACGCGAAGACCCTGAAGCTGCTGGGGCGGGTCGAGCCGCCCGGCGGCGGCGAGTTCCTCACCGTGGCTGCCCGGCCGGCCGGCGGAGTGATCGCCGTCCTGGAGGCGCCCGGCATCACCGACGACGTCGCGTTCCTGGACAAGGAGGGCAAGCTCGAGCGCATCCTCCACGGCGCCATCGACAAAGTGGCGGAGTACACGGTGCGGGACCCCCACGTGGCGGTGGATGCCCAGGGCTTCTTCTACGTGGCCGACAACGGCAACTATGCAATCTTCAAGTTCACTCCCGAGGGCCGCTACATCAACCGCTTCGGCTACGAAGGGCACCCGCCCGGCGACTCCGAGACCGATCTCCAAGGCATCGCGCTGGACGGCCGGGGCAATCTCTGGGTCAGCGGCTGGAGCGACCTCTATCTGGTGACCGTGGACGGCCGGCCCCGGCAGAAGTACGACATGAGCGCCTACGGTCTCGCCGTCAGCGATAAGGGCGAGCTGTACGTCACCGACCGGACGATGATCCGCCGGTACGCGGCCGCCAAGTGAGCGGGGAGAAAAACCCATGAACGCGCACCGCCGTTTCGCCGTGCTGTTGCTGCTCCTCTGCGCCGCCGCCGCCCTCGCGGCCGCGCGCAAGCCGCCGAAGCCTCCGGACACGGATCAACCGCCGATCGAAGGGGTCGCCAACGATGCGCCGCCGATTTTCAAGGCTCCGCCGGAGGAAGTCCCGGTGCTCCGCCTCGGCACCGCGAAGGGCTCCGGGCGGATGACCAACGCGGCGCTGGTGACGGTGGATCCCGAAGGCTTCGTCTACACGGGAGACGTCGACGCCGGCCGCGTGCTGCGCTTCACGCCCGCGGGCAAGTTCGACAGCGTCTTCTTCATCGCCGAGCCCCGCCGCCCGTGGACCGGCCTCGCCGCCGACCGCGGCGGC
>DATBGJ010000725.1:0-5063 GCA_036558045.1 Thermoanaerobaculia bacterium | reverse complement strand
GGTGGCGTATCACGAGGGGGTGCCCGGCCATCACATGCAGATCAGCATCGCGCAGCAACTGAAGGGGCTGCCGAAGTTCCGGCTGTTCAGCGGCGGACTGTCCGCCTACACGGAAGGCTGGGCGCTGTACGCGGAGCAGCTCGGCAAGGAGATCGGCTTCTACAAGGACCCGGTCTCCGATTACGGCCGGCTGAGCTCGGAGCTCTTCCGCGCGGTGCGGCTGGTGGTCGACACCGGCATCCACGACAAGGGCTGGAGCCGCGACCAGGTGATCGCCTACATGCGCGAGAACGACGTCAACGACGTCGTCGCGCAGACGGAGACCGACCGCTACATCGCGCGGCCGGCGCAGGCGCTGGCCTACAAGATGGGGCAACTGAAGATCCGCGAGCTGCGGGAGCGCGCCAGGACGCAGCTCGGAGCGCGCTTCGACATCAAGGCGTTCCACGACGAGATCCTGAACGGCGGACCGCTGCCTCTAGACCTGCTGGAGGAACGCGTAGACGGCTGGATCAAGACCCAACGGCAGCCGCAGGCGGCTGCCGTCGTAAACCCCTGAATCGAATGGCGGAAGCGCATGGGAATCGAACCCACCCCCGACGCCGCAACCGGCGCCGGACAACGGTTTTGAAGACCGCAGGAGGCACCAGCCCCCGAGCGCTTCCGGCGGGATTCTAGATCAAGCGGGCCTGCGGCAGGCGGTGATAATCTCCCGGGAGCGGCCTGACGCCGCCACTCCTGGAGACCGAGATGATGCGCAACGCCCTTTCCACTTCTCTGCTTCTGCTGTGCCTCTGCGGCTGCGGCGGCGACCAGAGCGCCGCTGTGCCGCAGGAGGCTCCCACAGCGGATGCCACCTCCGCGGCCCCCAGTCCATCGGCGGACAGCGCGCCCGTGGGCCCGATCTCTTCGCGCGGCGAGGTGGTGGCGGACGGGACTTCGCCACAGGCGCAAGGCGGGAGCATCGACTTCGACGTCCCGGCGGGCTGGCAGTCCCAGCCTCCCTCATCCAACATGCGCCTGGTCCAGGCGGCCATCCCGGGGCCGGGCGGAAACGGCGAATTCGCGGTGTTCTACTTCGGACCCGGCGGCGGCGGTCCGGTCGAGGCCAATATCGACCGCTGGGTCGGGCAGATGGAATCCGCGGCCAAGCCCGCGCCCGAGACCTTCGAGGCCAACGGCTACAAGGTGACCTGGATCGACGTGCGCGGGAATCTGAAGGCCAACTCGATGGGCATGAGCCCCTCGGCGGCGCAGGCCAACGCGCGCCTCTTCGGAGCGGTGGTGGAAGGACCGGGCGGCCCGTGGTTCTTCAAGGCCACCGGCCCGGAGGCCACCATGGCGCCGGCGCGCGAGGCGTTCGTGGCGATGCTGAAGAGCGTGCGGGGGAAGTAGGGGACGCCGATTCCTCGGGAAGAGGCCCAGAATGAGGGCCTACGCCGGCGCGTAGCGCAGGGCGGGATTCCGGCGCGCCCGCCGCAGATAGGCGGCGATGTCGCGGACGAGGCGCGGCGTGGCGGTTTCCATCTCCGCCGCCCGCTGGAAGACGGCCAGCGCCGCCGTCGCCTGCCGGTGAACGTCCTTCGCCAGGAAGAGGGTGAACATGTCGCCGGCGAGCCGCTTCACCTCGGCGCTCCGCCCCGCCCGCAGATAGAGCTCGGCGACGTCCAGCGTCGCCAGGGCGGCGTCGTACCCGCGCCCCTCGGCGAGCAGGAGGCGGCGCACCTCGTTCAAGCTCTCCTCCGCCTCCGCGATATGACCCAGATTGGCCTGGATGAGGCCGCTCAGCCATGCGAAGCGCAGCCTCGTCCAGGGGTCGTCGAACTCGGCGTAGGCGTGGCGAAGGCGCTGGAGCAGTCCCCAGGCCTCCTGGCTGCGGCCGCAGTCGTTGAGGAACCGCGCGAGGTTGTGCCGGGCCATGAGGACCAGCCGCGGATCGGCCTCCCAGTCGACGAGGGCGAGGCCGCGGCGGATCACGGGGATCGCCTCTTCGGGCCAGCCGGCATAGCCGAGGAACAACCCCTTGCTGATCATGGCGCGGCCCTTGCGGTGCGGCTCGCGGAGGCTGTCGTAGATGTCGATCACCAGGTCCAGCAGCTCGGCGGCCTGCTCGAAGCGGCCCTGATCGGCGAGCAGGGAGGCCCGCAGGTCGAGGATCCTCGCTTCCTCCAGCGGATCGGCGGAGCCGTTCTCTACCAGCCGCTCGGCCTTGGCGAGCGCCTCCTCGGCGCCGGCCAGGTCGAAAGCCATGCGGCGGGCGTTGCCGAGATAGCCCCAGGCGCGGGCCTGCAGGTCCTTGACCACGGAGCGGCCATAGCGCTCGCCGTCGAGCTGGGTCGCCAGCAGCAGCCCCAGCTCCGCCAGCTCGATCGCCCGGGCGTTGTCGCCGAACCTCTCTTCGAAGCTCTTCTCGATCACCAGCTCGCAGACGGCGAGCGTCTGGAAGCGGCCGGCGCTCCGTGCCCGGATCTCGCGCTCTCGCGGCGTGAAACCGAGCAGCTCGGCGACCTGGTGCGGCGCCTCCCGCCTCTCGGCGGCGGCCACCGCGAGCCGCTTCTCGAGCAGCGCCACCAAGCGGTCCCATCCGGCGTCCACCTCTCCTCCCGCCAGGCCCGGAGCCTCCACGGCCGGAAGGGCGAAATCCGGACCGAGCATCCGCAGCAGCAACGCGTCCACCTCGCGCTGGCAGACGGCGCAGCCCGAGCGCAGGTGATCCTCGACCCAGCGTTCCACGTCGCCGGAGGCCTCTCCCCGCGAAAATCTCTCCAGGGCGTTCCGGTCAGGGTGACGCTCTGCCATCCGTGTTCCTCGAAGGTTCGTTGTACAACCCCTACTCTTATGTTGCTGCAAGGGCGTAAAAAGTGACACCGGCAAAGCGTGCCGGTGTCGAGAGAGAGGCCGTCTCAATGGTCGCCGTTCGGATCCATACCGCTGCCGGTATCGGCGCCCTCGCTCGCCAGGTCGAACAACCCCAGGAGGAAGGCGAAGAAGCCTGACGTGGACTCGACAGCGCTGCGCAGGATATCGAACATGGGGATCTCCTCCGGGGCAAGGCGCTCCGGACGCGGTCTCCATGAACGCGGGGGCCCCGCCCCATCCAACTGTTAGGGTGCGGGCGGCCCTGAAAGTCGAAGGGGACCGTTTCCGGTCCCCTTGAAAGGTTGGCGCGCGGCGCTTGCCGCGGTTGGCGGGTTGGTACCGCAGGGCGGAGACTTCCGCCGTGAAGCTCCCCAAACCCGACGGCGGACGCTCGCCGGTGGAGCCTCGGAGGGCTTTGGTCGCCTCCGGCGCGACCTCGAATACCCATTATACACAAATGAGCATGTTTATGGAACAGCAGATACGCGGCCCCTTGGGCACGAGGGTCGGGTCGATGAGGCCCCGGTGATACATTCCCTCCCATGGAAGAGCGCTCGGTCGCCTGGCTGCGCCGCCTGCGAGACTGGGCCCGCTCGCTCGATTTCACCCTGGCGCGCCGCTTCGGCCTCGCCAGCCGCGAAGACCGCCTCTTCTTCATCTGCATCGGCCTCGTCGGCGTCGTCGCCGGCATCCTGGGGCTGGCCACCGAGTATCTGATCGGCCTCGTGCAGAGGGTCCTGTGGGGCTCGCGCGGCGAGCTGCTGGCCATCGCGCCCACGGTCCATCCCCGCTGGCTGGTGGTGGCCGCGCCGGCCGCCGGCGGCGTCCTGATCGGGCTCATCGCCTGGTTGAGCCGCCGGCGGATCAAAGGCGAGTCGAGCGGCGAGGGCATGGCGTCGCTGATCGAGGCCGTGGCGCTCTCGGGAGGCAAGATCGCGCCGCGGCCGGTGCTGATCAACGCGCTGGCGGCCGTCATCACCGTCGGCAGCGGCGGCTCTCTCGGCCGCGAGGGACCGATGATCCGGCTCGGCGCCATGATCTCCTCCTGGCTCGGCCAACGCCTGGATCTGCCGGCGCACCGGCTCAAGATCCTGGTGGGATGCGGCGCCGCCGCCGGTCTCGCGGCCACCTACAACATCCCCATCGGCGGCGCCCTCTTCGCCATGGAGGTGATCCTCGGCAACTTCGCCCTGGAGATCTTCGGCCCGATCGTCGCCTCCTCGGTCATCGCCACGCTCATCGCCCGTTCGCTCGTCGGCAACGCGCCGCTCTACGCCGCGCCCGAGTACGCCCTGACCAGCGGCTGGGAGATGCTCCTCTACGTGGGCCTGGGCCTCGTGGGCGCCGTGGCCTCGGTCCTCTTCATGGCCGGCGTCAATCTCGGCGCGAAGGCGTTCGCGCTCCTCGGGCGCACCCGCCTGCTGCCGCGGCCGTATCAGCCCGTCGTGGGCATGGCGCTCCTGGGCGTCCTCGGGCTCTTCGTGCCGCATGCCCTCGGCCGCGGCTACGGCGTCATCAACCTGGCGCTCGCCGGCGAGCTGAAGCTGCCGGCGCGCCTCGCCCAGCCGCAGCAGCTCACCATCCTCCTGCTGCTCGGGCTCGCGCTCGCCAAGCTGGCGGCCACGGCGTTGACGCGGGGGAGCGGCGGCTCCGGCGGGCTGTTCACCCCGTCGCTCGCCTTCGGCGCCCTGGTGGGCGGCGCCTACGGCTACTGGATGCACTCGCTGTGGCCGCACATCGCCTCGCCCTACGGCGCCTACGCCGCGGTGGGGATGGCGGCCGTCATGGCGGGCACCAGCCACGCGCCGATCAGCGCCATCCTCATCCTCTTCGAGTTCACCGGCAACTACGACCTGATCCTGCCCGTCATGCTGGCGTCCATCCTCTCCAGCCTGGTCTCGCGGCGGCTGCATCCGACCTCCATCTACACCGAGCCGCTGCGCCGCAAGGGCATCGAGATCCCGTGGCGGATGGAGGAAGCCGTGCTCGCCGGCCTCAAGGCGGAGAATCTGATGCGCGCGGATCCCCAGATCCTGCGGCCGGAGGACCACTACGGCGACGTGGTCGAGAAGTTCCTCTCCAGCCGCCGCCAGCGCCTGTTCGTGGTGGGCGCCGACGGCAAGATCCGGGCCCGCCTCGACAACATCTACGACGCCGCCGAGCTCCGCCGAGCCCTGGAGAAGGCCACGGCCTGAGCCCCCGTG
>DATBGJ010000724.1:0-5337 GCA_036558045.1 Thermoanaerobaculia bacterium | reverse complement strand
CGGTGCCGATCCCCCGCCCCTCGCGGGCGTCGTCGGCCAGCCAGCGCACGTCGTCGCGGAAGCGGCCGGCCTCCGCCGTCTCGGGCGCCGGCGCGGCGGCCTTGTCACCGCCGTCCAGCCAGCGCGCCACGAAGACGTCGGTCTCGCCCGGCGCGCTCTGGTTGCGGTTGGAGGCGAAGGCCAGGCGCGTGCCGTCCGGCGAGAACATGGGGAAGCCGTCGAAGCCGGGCGTCCAGGTGATGCGCTCGAGATCGCTGCCGTCGAGGTCGATCGCCCAGAGGTCGAACTCCCGCCCCTTGGGATCGCCGTAGTTGGAGGAGAAGATGATGCGCTTGCCCGACGGGAAGAACGAGGGAGCGAAGGAGGCGGCGCCGAGGTAGGTGACCTGGCGCGGCTCGCTGCCGTCGGCGTTGGCGGTCCAGATCTCCAGCCGCGACGGCCGCACGAGGCCCTGCGCGAGGAGGCGGCGGTAATCCTCCAGCTCCGCTCCTTCCTTCGGCCGCGACGCCCGCCAGACGATGCGCGAGCAGTCGGGCGAGAAGTAGGCGCCGCCGTCGTAGCCGGGCGTGTCGGTCAAGCGGCGGACGTTCTTGCCGTCGGCGTCCATGCGGTAGAGGTCGAGGTCGCCGTCGCGCGTCGAGGTGAAGATCAGCGAGCCGTCGCGCGGGCAGACGGTGGTCTCGGCGTCGTAGGCCTGGTTGTCGGTCAGGCGGACGAGGTCCGAGCCGTCGGGCCGGGCGGTGAAGATCTCGTAGCCGGGCTCGATGGACCACACGTAGCCCTGGGAACGGTCCGGCGGCGGCGGACAGGCCTCGCTCGTGAGGTGCGTGGAGGAGTAGAGGATGCGCTGGCCGTCCGCCGTGAAGTACGAGCAGGTGGTGCGCCCCTTGCCGGTCGACACCAGCGAGAACGCGCCGGAGCCGTCGGCGGGCAGGCGGAAGATCTGGTCGCAGGCATAGGGCGGATGCGTGGACTGGAGGACGAGCTGGACGCCGTCGGGCGACCAGTAGGCCTCGGCGTTCTCGCCCTCGTGCGTGAGCTGGCGCAGGGCGGACAGATGGACCTCCCGCGCGTCGACCGGCGGCTCCGGCAGAGGGCGCCGGGTGTCCTCTGCAGCGGTCAGTGCGCCGGCTCCCAGCAGGACGGCGAGTAGACAGAGTGGCGTGCGTGCGTTCATCGGTCCTCCCCACGTTGGCGCGGCTCGAAGCGGCTGATATTCTGCCCGAAACGGGGATTGCCCGCAGGGGCAAGACCGTGGAGTTGGCCGGCGCCGGAATTTCCCCCGAGCCCCAATCCGTTGAATATATCCCCGGCATGATATTTTCATGCGCTGCCCGCCCGGAGCGGGCCGTCAGGACCGAGAAGCCGTAACGCGCCCGCCAAGAACCCCCCTCAACACCCGTGGAGAAGACATGAGCGATCAGCACACCCAAGAGAATCAGGATTTCGGTCAGATCCTGGCCGAGTTCGAGCAGGAGGCTCCGGCGAAGCCCGAAGATCCAGCCGTCGGGCAGAAGGTCAAAGGAACGATCCTCTCGATCGGTGAGGAATGGGGGTTCATAGACCTCGGCACCAAGTCCGAGGCGAGGATCAACGCCGCGGAGCTGAAGGACGCCGAGGGCAATCTCACGGTCAAGGAGGGGGACACTCTGGAGGCCACGGTCACCGGCACCGATCCCGAGACCGGCGCCCTGCTGCTCAAGAAGCGCACCGGCGGCAAGGGCAAGCGGCCGGCCGAGGTGGTGCCGGAGATCCGCCAGGCCTACGAGGCCGGGCTGCCGGTGGAGGCGATGGTGACGGGGCTCAACAAGGGCGGCGCCGAGGTGCAGCTCTACGGCATGCGCGCCTTCTGTCCGCTCTCGCAGCTCGACCTGCGCTACGTGGAGAATCCGGAGAAGTTCATCGGCCAGAAGCTGACGTTCAAGGTCAACCGCCTGGAGGAGGGCAACCGCGGCGGGCGCGGCCCGAACATCGTGCTCTCGCGCCGCCAGCTCCTGGAGGAGGAGCAGCAGGCGCGCGCCGCCGAGACGCGCCAGAAGCTCCACGTCGGCGCCATCCTCAAGGGTAAGGTCACCTCGCTGACAACCTACGGCGCCTTCGTCGATCTCGGCGGCATCGAGGGCATGCTGCACGTCAGCGAGATCGGCCACACCCGCACCGCCCATCCGCAGGACGTCTTCACCATCGGCCAGGAGGTCGAGGTGCAGGTGATCAAGATCGAGAAGGGCAAGGACGAGAAGCGCCCCGAGCGCATCTCGCTCTCCCGCCGCTCGCTCGAGCGCGATCCCTGGCGGGACGCGGTGGGCCGCTTCCCCGAGGGCACGGAGACGACCGGCCGCGTCGTGCGCCTGGAGTCGTTCGGCGCCTTCGTCGAGCTGGCGCCGGGCCTCGAGGGCCTGGTCCACATCAGCGAGATGGGCGCCGGCCGGCGGCTGAACCACGCGCGCGAGGCGGTGCAGCTCGGCCAGGACGTCGAGGTCAAGGTGCTCGGCGTCGACACCAACCGGCGGCGCATCTCGCTCTCCATGGCGGCCGTCGGCGGCGGCGAGCGCGAGGAGCCGCGCGAAGAGGAGACCGCCTACGCCCGCGGCGGCGGTGGCGGTGGCGGCGGCTCGTCGCAGGCCTCTTCGTCGGGCTCGAACTTCGGCTCGATGGCGGATTTCTTCTCGCGCAGCAAGCGGCGGTAGGAAGTAGGAAAGGGACGACAAGGACTAAAAGGACAGCAAGGACGAGAGAGGCTGTCCTTAGGTCCTTGCCGTCCTTGGAGTCCCTTGGGTCCTTTCCAGCCTACTTCCTCCTCCCCTTCGCCGTCACCCGCAGCACCGGGCTCTCCCCGTCGCTGATCTTCCAGTCGCACCCAACCTTCTGGCACACCGCATCCAGGATCTTCTCCACGGGCGTATGCCTGAGATCGAAGGTGACCGGCCCGGAGACCTCGGGATCGATCTCGACGGTCTCGATGCTCAGGATCTGGCCGATGGTCTTCAGGATGTCCCGCGACTCGGCGTTGGTGATCCGCAGGTCGATGGGCTCCTTGAGCGACGCCGGCAGGTAGCGATTTCGCTTGACGTTCTCCTGCAAGCCCACCTTCAGGGTCGGCCGCTCGCCGGGTTCCAAGGTCCAGCGGCAGCCGATGCTCTCGCAGACCGCGTCGAGCAACGTGCGCACGCGGACGTGCTTGAGCTCGACGGTGACCGGGCCGCGCAGGGCCGGGTCCACCACGGCGTTGGCTCCCATCAGCTCGCCGAAGCTGCGGAAGGTCTCGACCACGCTCGCGTCATGCAGCGAGATGTCGATCCTGTCCTCCAAGGGGTCTCCGGCGCCCAGGGCGGCATGAGCGGCGAGGAGCGACGCCAGAAGGCCTAAGCGGAAGATTCTGCTTTTCATGTCTTAGTCTCCGTAGAGCACGATCATGGATGAGGACGGCGAGGCCTCCTCGCCGGGCGCGCGGTGATGGACCAGCGATCGGCGCCCATCGCGAGCGCGCAGGATGAGCACCTCGCCTACGTTTTCGATCGAGATCGACGCCGGGAGCGGTTCGCCGCCAGGAGAGATCCCGGGCGGCGGCCAGGGCGCCATCAGGAGCAGCGCGGCGGCGGCCATCAGCACCGCCAGGGCCGAGGCCACCGGGATCAGTCTGAAGCCCCGTGCCGCATCGCTGCCGCCGGCGAGCGCCGCGCCGACGATCCGCGCCACGGCCTCCGGCGGCGGCTCCAGCGCGCCGCGCAGCCGCCGATCGAGATCGGCCGGCGATCCGTGGGTTCGGTCATTTGGTTCCATGGGCTTCCTCCAGGAGCTGCAGCAGCCGCTTTCTTGCGCGGTGCACGCGCATCTTGAGCGCCGAGATCGAGATACCGAGGACGCGCGCTCCTTCCGTCAGGCCGAGGTCCGCCACTCCCAGCAGAAGCGCCTCGCGGTCGCGGTCGGGCAGCTTGCGCAGGGCGGCCAGCGTGCGGCCGAGATCGGTGCGCAGCAGGGCGTGCTCCTCCGGTCCGGGCAGCGGGCTGTGGCCGTCGAACAGCGCGTTGAGGGGTTCCAGCAGGCGCCGGCGGAGGTTGAGCCGGCCGGCGCGCCGGCGCGCCACGGCGAAGGCGAACGCCGCCGGGCACTCCGGCGGTCCGTGGCGGCGCCAGCGCTGCACGAGAGCCGTCAAGGCGTCCTGCGCAACTTCTTCAGCCAGAGTCGCGTCGCCCGTCCTGCCGAGCGAGTAGCGGAGGAGCTGGGGGGCCAGCTCCTTCACCGCTGTTTCCAGTTCCATGATCAGGACGTACCCCCACAGCGGGAACGGTCACACCCCCGCGCGGAGAATTTAGAAAAAAGAGCGCAAGGTGGCTTGAAATCAGGGAAAATTATGCTACCCTCTACGGGCCGGAATGGCGTTTACCTTACATTGAACGCGCCGTAGGCGCATGGGGCCACAACTGGAATGGAGTATCCGACGCCCATGCATGGAGTCCTTGTTCCCCGCCGCAGCCGCCTCCTCGCGGCCGTCTCGTTCCTCACCCTGGCGCTAGCCGCCGCCCCGATCCTCAGCGCCCAGAGCCTCAAGGGCTCGCGAGCCTCGCTGCTGCGCCAGAACGAGGAGGCGCGGGAGCACGACTTCACGTATCTGCGCACCTCGTCGGGCGTCCGCGAGTTCGTCGACCGGGGCCTGCTGGTGCGCCTGCCGGGCAACGCGGACTACGCGCTGGCCTCCGGCTCGGTCTCCTTCCCCTACGCGCGGCCCGAGGTCAAGGTGTTCGTCGAGCGGCTGGGCGAGCAGTATCGCGACGCCTGCGGCGAGCGCCTGGTGGTCACCAGCCTGACGCGGCCGATCACGCGCCAGCCGGCCAACGCCTCGCACCTCTCGGTCCATCCCACCGGCATGGCGGCGGACCTGCGGCGCAGCTCCCGCGCCTCCTGCCGGCAATGGCTGGAAGAGACGCTGCTGCAACTCGAGGGCCGGGACGTCCTGGAGGCCACGCGCGAGCAGCATCCGCCGCACTACCACGTGACGGTCTTTCCCGATCCCTACATGCGCTACATCGGCAAGGAGCAGCCCGTCCAGGTCGCCAAGGCCGGATCCAGCCGGTCGAGCAAGAGCAGGACCGTCCACGCCGCGAGCCGCAGCCGGCGGGTCCGCGTCGGACGCGGCGACACCCTGTGGACTCTCGCCCGCCGCCACGGCGTGAGCGTGAGCCGCCTCAAGCAGGCCAACGGCCTGCGCTCCTCCCGCCTGAAGGCGGGTCAGATGTTGTCGATTCCCAGCCGCTGAGCGGCCGATTTTTCTGCCCAGCCCGCCTTCTCCCGGCGCTTCCGCACCGGGCTATCGAGACGTCGCTTCTCCGAAGCGAATCG
>DATBGJ010000723.1:0-4959 GCA_036558045.1 Thermoanaerobaculia bacterium | reverse complement strand
TCGCGGAGCTGCTGCACGCGGCGGCTCTCCACCTCGTTACGCCGGGCGGCGGCGGCCACCGCCTTCTCGCCGAAGAGATCGAGGGCGCGCAGGATCTGCTCGCGCGTCTTCTCGAACGGTCGCTCCAGGTTGGCATCGGCGGCGAGGGCGGGCTCGCGCAGCGCCGCCAGCGCTTCCTCGATGCGGCGCCGCGCCGGTCCCACCAGGTCGCCGCCGACCTGCTCGGCGAGCCAGCGGTCGACGCCCGCGGGATCGCCCAGCAGGGTGGCGAGGGGAATCCCCAGATCCTCCAGCTTCTCGACCTGCTTGGCCTCCAGGACGAGCGTCTGCGGCCGCAGGGTCACCCAGGGCGCTTCCACCTCCAGCAGTCTATGCGTGACGGAGGCCTGCGCCATGTAGGACAGCTCGCCCGGTCCGAGCACTTGGAGAGAGGTGCCGAGCACCGCGTCCTGCACCGCCGGACGGGCGAGCACGCCGGGCGAGATCACGGCGGGATTCTCCTCCACGATGCGCAGCAGCTCGGCGATCGTCTCCGCTCCGGCATCGCCGCCGCGCAGCGCGAAGCCCTCCTCGCCGCGCCACTCGATGCGCCGCCGCTCGCCGCCGCGCAGGAGGAAGAGCGGGCTCGCGCCGCGCTGCGGGCTCACCTGGAGGGAGTACCTCCGCGCCTCGATCTCGGCGTCGCGGCGGGCGAGCGCCTCCTCCAGCTCCCGCCGCCGCTCGACGAGCCGCCGCAGCCACGGCCGCTGCGCCGCCTTGAGCGCCGGATCCATGGCGTCGAGCAGCAGCGGGCAATGGGGCCCAAGCAGGTGGGCCATGAGGCGGCTGAAGGCCTCGCCGAAGCGCGCGTCCGGCCGGTACCAGCCGGCGACGGTGCCCAGCCATTCGGCGTAGAAGTCCCCCGGGACGGCGGCGGCGATGCCGCGCAGCACGTCCTCGACCGTCGGTCCCAGCGTGCGCATGCCGAGCGGCGCCAGGGGCTGGGGATCGGGCCCGAGATCGAAGGCGCGGGGACCGTCCGGCGCCAGCACCGCCGTCTGCGCGGCCTCGGCCCAGTCGTGGTCCTCGGTGGCCACCCAGAAGACGGCCACCGCCGGCTCCCCCGCCGCCTCCAGCGCCGCGGCCCAGCGCGCGGCCGCGACCATCTTGGCGAGGCAGTAGAGCGGGCCGCCCAGGAGCCCGGGCTGCTGCCCGGTGACCACCACGCGCGCCGCCGGATCGGCGAGGCGCTGCGCGAGGCGGTCGGCGTTCTCGTTGCCGTAGGCGCGGTTGGCCACGGCGAGCGCCTGGGCGAGCTCGCGCCGGCCGGCGCGAGCCGGCCCGGCGAGGGAAGGCAGGCCGCCGGGCGGCAGGAAGCGCAGCGGCGCCAGCAGGTCGAGATCGCGGCCGGCGAGCCAGGCGGCGGGCAGCGGCGCGAGGAGCCCCGCCGCCGCGAGGTCCACTCCGAGGTCAGGCCGGCTTGCAACCGATGAGGATGAGGCGTTCGCTGTCACGCTCGTAAGGATCTCCTTGAAAATTGCCGAAGAGCCCGGCGACCTCGAGGCCCGCCCAGCGCAGGCCGATGGTCACCTCCTCCGGATCGTAGAGCCGCACGCTCTCGAGAAAGGCGCGCGAAGGCTCGCCGGGCGCGCTCACCACGATGCGCTTGTTGAGCCGCTTGCGGCCGGCATCGTACCAGCGCTCCAACTCCACCTCCCGCCCGTCCAGCACGTGCGAGTCGCGGGGCTTGAGGCCTGCCAGCACCGCTGCCGGGTTCATCAGGTCGATGAGGAACCGCCCGCCCTGGGCGAGGACGCGCACGACCTCCTCCAGGACGCGGAAGTTCTCCCGCTCGGCCTCGAAGTAGCCGAACGAGGTGAAGAAGTTGAGCACCCAGTCGAAGCAGCCGGCCGCGAACGGCAGCCGCCGCATGTCGCCGGCCACCCGCGGAAAGTCAGTCCGCGCCAGCAGGGTCAGCGACAGATCGACGCCGAGCGTACGGTAGCCCCGGCGCCGCAGCGCCACCGTATGGCGTCCGGCGCCGCAGGCGAGATCGAGCACCGCCCGCGGCCGCGGCCCTCCAAGATGGCGCTCGACGAAGTCGACGTGCTCCTCGGCCTCGGACTCGTCGCGGTGGGAGTACAGCTCCAGGTACTCCTCGCCGAACCATTCCTTGTACCAGGGCATAGGGGGATGATATCGGAGGCGCTATGCTATCCCCTATGCGCCCCGTGCTACACCCCTGGCGCCGCGCCGCCGTGGCGGCCCTGATCGTGGGTTACCTGCTCCACACCGTCACGGCCATCCTGGTCTGGCGCACCTGGGGCGGCTTCGGCCGGGGGAACGCCCTCGCCTGGATCGACTTCCCTGTCTCCCTCGCCTACCTCCACCTCGACGGCGCGCCGTTCCTGACTTGGAGCCTGCTCGCCGGCGGGCTCCAATGGGCGCTCATCGCGGCGCTGCTCTCGACGTGGCTGGGGAGCACGGTGCGGCGGGCGTAGGAAATTCGCTCCCAGGTTCCCGCGTTAAACTTCCGCCATGGTCCACCTCGGCCCGCACCGCATCGATCCGCCGCTCTGGCTCGCTCCCATGGCCGGGGTGACCGACCGCGACTTCCGCCTCATCGTGCGGCGGATCGGCGGCGTGGGCGTGGTGTCGATGGAGTTCATCTCCTCGAAGGCCATCGTGCAGGGCAACCAGCGCACCCGCGAGCTGATGTACTTCAGCGCGGAGGAGCGCCCGCTCGCCATCCAAATCTACGGCTCGGACGCCGCGACCATGCGCGAGGCCGCCCTGGTCGTCGAGGAGCTGGGCGCCGACGTCTGCGACATCAACATGGGCTGCCCGGCCAACAAGGTGCTCAAGGGCTGCGCCGGCGCCGCGCTGATGGGCGACCTGAAGCTCGCCGAGACCATCATCCGCACGGTGCGCGACGCCATCTCGATCCCGCTCACCGTCAAGTTCCGCCTGGGGCTCGACGACGGCCGCCGCAACTATCTCGAGCTGGGGCGGATCTGCGAGGGGAGCGGCGTCGCCGCCGTGGCCATGCACGCGCGCACGGCGCGGCAGATGTTCGCCGGCGAGGCCGACTGGAGCCACCTCGCCCGCCTCAAGGAGACGCTGTCCATCCCGGTGATCGGCAACGGCGACGTGCGCGAACCGGAGGACGCCCTGCGCCTGATGGCGGAGACCGGCTGCGACGGCGTGATGGTCGGCCGCGGCGCCACCAAGAACCCGTGGATCTTCCGGCAGATCGCCGCGCGCCTGGAGGGCAGCCGGGTGAGCGAGCCGACGCTCGCCGACCGTCGCGACCTCATCCTGGAGCACTTCCGGATGGTGGCCGAGCGGGAGAGCTCCACGTTCGCCCTCCACAAGCTGCGCAAGTTCACCGGCTGGTACACCCACGGCCTGCCCAACGGGCGCAAGCTGCGCCAAGCCATCAACCAGCTCCCCGACGTCCAGACCTTCCTCGCCACGGTCGAGGAGTTCCTCGACGAATTGCTGGTCGAAAAGGCCGCGTGACGGAACACGCGGTCGACTTGCCGGTCCCTCCGGAGAAGGCGCTGGCGGCGGTTCGCCGGACGGCCGAGGAGTGGGGGGCGGAGCTCCAACTGGATGGCTCCGGAGGGAAAATTCACCTGCCGGTCGTCGCGGGAATCCGCCGAGGGCTCGTCACCGGCGCGGTGGAGGTCCGGGCGGAGGCGGAGGGCTCGCGGGTGGTCCTGCTGCCGGAGACGTCGATCTACTACGTCCAGACCGCTTCGGTGATGGTGCTTCTCCTGGCCGCGGCCGGCGGCCTGCTCACCCTGCTCTGGCCCTTCTACCCCGAGCTGATCGCCGTGGCCCCCTTCGGAGCGATCCTGGCCCTCGGCGGCTGGTTCCTGGTGGTCTCGCGCCTGCGCACGAGCGGCCCCGACGAGTTCCTGGCCGCCGTAGTGGTGGCCGCGGAAGGCTAGTTGGAGACCTTAACCGTCGGGTTGGACAGTCCAACTGGCGGGTTGGAGACCTCAACTGGTGGGTTGGAGAGCCCAACTGTCGGGTTGGAGACGTTAACCGTCGGGTTGGACAGTCCAACCGTCGGGTCAGAGAGCTCAACCGTCCGGTTGGAGAGCCTAGCTGTCGGGTTGGACAGTCCAACCGTCCGGTTGGAAAGCCTAGCTGTCGGGTTGGAGAGGCTAACCATCGGGTTGGAGGCTCCAACTGGCGGTCTACCGCAGGGAATGATCCGGGCCGCAACTGCGTTACACTGATGCGGTTCTGTTCTTTGGCAACTGGGGGGTGTACCGGTTTCGACGGGGAACAAAGCGGGTCAGGGGTTGCGTGTCGAGTTTCCACTCGTAACACCGGAAGATATAACTGCGAACGATAACTTCGCCCTCGCGGCCTAAAAAAGGCTCGTGACGTCCCGCTGGTGGGCCTTGATTCGCGGCGCCCACCGGGACGACGCTAAAGCGGATCAATGGGTGCGGAGGCCTTGCGACGCACCCGGATACAAAGCAAGGCTGGCCGCTCGCGTAGGTTGGCCTTCTTCCAGCGCGCGCGACGAGATTTCAATAGAGGGCTACACACGTAGAAGCTCCTGAGACGCGTTTCTCGGACGTGGGTTCGACTCCCACCACCTCCACCAAGCCAATCCTTCCTGTTGCAGCATAAATCCTCGACAGATCTACTCCTGATCCTCCTGCGTAGAGAGCGCCAGGGCGGCCTCGCTCAGCTCGAGGAGCCGGTTCCACAGCTCCGGCGAGACGGCAACGACGGAACGCTCCGGATCGTCCACCAGGTCGAAGTCCTGGAGCGCCGGAAGATCCTCGAGCTCGGCCAGCGGCAGCGGCCGCTCCAGGCGCCGCACGGGAACGACGTCGACCACCACCTCGTCCGGACTGGTGCCTCGCGGATTGGGATAGGGATCCGAGGTGAAGCGGGCGATGCCGACGATGGCCTGCTCCCTCCCGGCGTGGAAGATGAACGCTTCCTCGTCGG
>DATBGJ010000722.1:0-4895 GCA_036558045.1 Thermoanaerobaculia bacterium | reverse complement strand
GGCCGTGCAGGCCGAGGCTCGCCTGCGCGTACCACGACTCCTTGGTGCCGTAGAAGATCCGCTCGTACTGCGCCTCGCCGGTGCGCACGTCGACGCGCGGAATGAAGCCGCTGTCGGCGCGGAAGCCGGGATCGAGGTCCTGGTAGCGCACGAAGCCCTTCCACACCTTGGCGAAGTGGTCGTACTGGGCCTGCAGGCCGTAGCCGTCGAAGGCGTCGAGGCTCTGGTCGAAGGCGGCCGCCACGTCCTGCGGGTAGAGGGTGTCGGAGCGCAGGTACTGCACCCGCACGGTATCCGAGGGCGTGAAGCGGAGGAAGCCGTCCAGGCCGCCGACGCGGTTGTGGTAGTCGTCGGACTCGCGGCCGGTGTAGAGCACGCCGAGGGCGGAGCGCTGGCCGATGTCGCGCCGGTAGCGCAGCACGCCGGCGTCGACGTCCTGGTCGAGGAAGGCGAAGCTCGATCCCTGGTTGGAGGGGATGATCAGGTTGTTGATGCGGTCCTGGGCGACGAACAGGCCGAAGGCGTTGGCGCCCTCCTTGCCGCCCAGCTTGGCGCCCCAGCGCGGTTCCGCCACGGTGCGGGTGAAGACGGCCTGCAGCGGCATCAGGAAGAGATCGGCGCCCTCCAGGAAGAACGGCCGCTTCTCGGGGAAGAAGAGGGCGAAGCGGGTGTTGATGTCGAGCTGCGCCACGTCCGCCTCGACCTGCGAGAAGTCGGGATTGACGGTGGCGTTGAGCGTCACGTTGGGCGTGATGCCCCAGCGCGCGGTGACGCCGGGATCGTACTCTTCGTCGCCGTGCTTCAGGCGGCCGTCGGGGAAGGAGTCCAGGCTGTCGGTGCGGTGCGTGGTCACCGTCGGCGTGACCTCCAGGTTGCGGCCGGGAGCGATGCCCTGGAAGCCGGTGATCTTGTTCTCCTGGCAGAGCACGCAGTCCTTGGCGCGGTCGGTGTAGCGCGAGGAGATGCGGTAGCGGACGTTGCGCGGATAGTTGCGGAACAGCTCGATGCCCCAGGTCTGCGGTCCGGTGGTGCGCGGGAAGCGGATCTGCCGGAAGGGGATCGCGATCTCCACCACGTAGCCGTCCTCGGTGATGCGCCCCTGGGCGGCCCAGATGGCGTCCCAGGCGAAGTCCTCCTTGGAGTCGATCTCGCTGAACACGCCGTCGACCTGCACGCCCAGGGGATTGACGCGGAACTGGAAGGCGCGCCGCTCGTCGTTGAAGGTGTCGATGTTGAAGCCGACGCCGTCGTCCTGGATGAAGGTGGTGACGGCGTCGCGGTCCATCAGCCGGGCGCGGATCGCCGCGGGCTGGGGGTCGTGCGCCCTGAAGGCGACGTAGAGGTTCTCGCCGTCGAAGGTGACGAGCCCCTCGGTCGCCACCTGCGGCTTGACGTTGTCGCCGGGGAACCATTCGTAGGGCAGGTCGATGACGGTGGCCGCGGCCCAGGCGGGCTCGTCGAGCACGCCGTCGATCTTGATCGGCCCGGTGGCGGCGGTGACTTCGAAGCGGCGGATGGCGCTCTCGGGCGCGGGCTGCTGCGCGCCGGCGGGCAGCGCCGGGGCGACGAGGAGGGCTGCGAGCAGCGCGGCCTGGACGGTGAAGGTTCTGCGTCTCATCGGTTCTCCCGGTAATCATCCACGAACCAGCGCAGGACCTCGCCGCAGCGCTGCGCCAGCGGCTGGATCGTCTCGGGCTTGTGGAGGTTGAGGTTGTACTCCCACTTGAACAGCACCTTGTCCTCGATGACCAGGCCGCTGATGGTGATCGGGCACATGCGCTTGGTGGTGCGGTCCTGGTGGTAGCCGCCGAAGTTCTGGATCTTGTGGAAGCGCCCGAGCTCCTTGGCGTTGTCGGGGCCGAAATAGTTGAAGAACACCTGCGGCTCCAGCGCCTTCGCCAGGTGGCCGGCGACGTCGGGGTCCTGGCTCAGGTAGCGCAGGATGCCGTAGCCGGTGCCGCCGTGAGGCACGCGGCGGAGCTGGCGGTTGAGCTCGCGCGCGCTCTCCACGAGGTCCGGGTTCGGCCCCATGTCGAGGAGCACGGGATAGATGGTGTTGAACCAGCCGATGGTGCGCGTCAGGTCCATGTCGTCGTACAGCGCCTCGCGGCCGTGCCCGAGGAGCAGGATGGGCAGCGAGCGCGAGCCGATCCAGCCCTCGAAGGCGGAGAGGATCGCCGTCACCAGGATGGCGTCGATCTGCACGCCGTGGCAGCGCGGCACCTGTTGCAGCAGCAGCGTGCTCTCTTCCAGCTCCAGCTCCACCCGCTCGACGCGCGCCGAGATCCAGTCGTTGGGACCCAGGTCGTGGTCCATGGGGAAGCGCGGCGGATCGAGGGGCGCCTGGGCGAGCCAGTAGTCCCGCTCCTGCTGCGGCATGCCGCCCGGCTGGGCGCGCTCGGCGAGCCGCTGCGCCCACTGCGGCGCCGAGGTGGTCTTGCGCGGCACGGTGACCGGCTGGCCGGCCTCCAGTTGCCGGTAGGCGGCGTCGACGTCGTCGAGCAGGATCTGCCAGGAGCCGACGTCGGCGGCGAAGAAGTGGGCGGTCATGAAGACGTGGCTCACCTTGCCGGGCTCGAAGTCGAAGGCCACCGTGCGCACCAGGTTGCCCTCGGCCATCCGGCAACTGATGACGAGGTCGCGCACAGCGGCGGAGAAGATCTGGATCCGCCGGTCCTCGGCGACCAGCGAGAGGTCGACGCGCAGCAGGTTGACCGGCGCGCCCGGCGGATCGATCTCCAGTTGCGGCGCGCCGGGCTCGCCGGTCGTGCGCACCCGCAGGTTGTCGTGGTGCAACATGGCCTGCGCGAGGGCCGCCTCCAGCAGGTCGAGCCGGAGGTCGCCGCCCTTCGGCTCCAGCAGCGTGCCGATGGTGTGGTAGTCCGGATTGGCGTGGCCGAGGTCGAGGAAGTGCAGCTCCGCCGGCGTGAAACGCTTGGGGCCAGTGATGACTCCCTGCTCGGCGAGGATCTCGGTGGTGCCGGCCACCGCCGCCAGCTCGGCGACGGTGCGGTGCTGGAAGACCTGCTTGGTGGTGATCCCCAGCGCGGCCTTGTTCGCCTTGGTCACCACGCGGATGACCAGCAGCGAGTCGCCGCCGAGCTCGAAGAAGTCGTCGTTGACGCCGACCCGCGGAAGGCCGAGGATCTCCTGCCACAGCTCGCAGAAGAAGCGCTCCTTGTCGTCGCGCGGCGCCACGTACTCGCGGGCGGCGGCCGCCTTGTCCGGCGCCGGCAGCGCCCGGCGGTCCACCTTGCCGTTGGGCGTCAGCGGCAGGGCGTCGAGGAAGGTGAAGAGGGCCGGGATCATGTACTCCGGCAGCTTCTCCTTGAGGTGGGCGCGCAGGTCGGTGACGCCCGGCGCCGCGGCGCCGGCGGCGGTCGTCAGGTAAGCCGCCAGCTTCTTGTTGCCGGGGGTGTCCTCGCGCGCCACCACCACCGCCTGGCCGACGCCGGGATGCCCGGCGAGGGCGGCCTCGATGTCGCCCAGCTCGATGCGGAAGCCGCGCACCTTGACCTGGTGGTCGATGCGGCCGAGGAACTCGACGCGGCCGTCGGGCAGGTGGCGGGCGAGGTCCCCCGTGCGGTAGAGGCGCGCGCCGGGCTCGCCGCGCAGATCGGCGAAGGGGTGGGGGATGAACTTCTCGGCGGCGAGGTCCGGCCGCCCGCGGTAGCCGCGGGAGAGGCCGGCGCCGCCGATCAGCAGCTCGCCAGGCGTGCCGATCGGCACCGGCTTGAGCTGGCGCGACAGCAGGTAGATCTCGGTGTTGTCGAGCGGCCGGCCGATGCTGATGGGGCCGCTCGCGCCGACCTCGTCGAGGGTGGACCAGATGGTGGCCTCGGTAGGGCCGTAGACGTTCCACAGCGAGCCGCAGGCGCCCAGGAGCTGGTTGGCGAGGTCGCGCGGCAGCGCCTCGCCGCCGCAGAGGATCTTGAGCCGGTCGCCGGGCCAGCCCGCCGCGAGCAGCAGGCGCCAGGTGGCGGGGGTCGCCTGCATGGCGGTCACCCCCCTGCTCTCGATGAGCGCGCGCAACGCCTCCCCGGCCTGGGTGGTCTCGCGCGAGGCCAGCACCAGGCGGGCGCCGGCGACCAGCGGCAGGTAGAGCTCGAGGCCGGCGATGTCGAACGACAGGGTGGTGACGGCGAGCAGGGTGTCCTCGCTCGTCAGCCCCGGCTTCTTGCGCATAGAATTCAGGAAGTTGACGACCGCCGCATGCGGGATCTGCACGCCCTTCGGCTTGCCGGTGGAGCCCGAGGTGTAGATGACGTAGGCGAGGTTCTCGGGGCGGGCGCCGCCGGCCACCGGCTCGCCGCTCTCGGCGGCGATCGCCGCGGCGTCGCGGTCCACGGCCACGACGCGGGCGCCGTGCTCGGGCAGGCGCTCCAGCAGGGGCTCCTGGGTGAGCAGCACGGGCACCCGCGAGTCCTCCAGCATGTGGGTGAGCCGCTCCTTGGGATATTCGGGATCGATGGGCACGTAGGCGCCGCCCGCCTTGAGCACCGCCAGCACCCCGACCAGCATGTCGAGCGAGCGCTCCATGGCGAGCCCCACCAGGACGTCGGGACCGACGCCGAGGCGGCGCAGGTGGCGGGCCAGGCGGTTGGCGCGGGCGTCGAGCTCGCCGTAGCTCAGGCGGCTGTCCTCGAATTCCACCGCCGGCGCCGCCGGCGCCTGCCGCACCCGCTCCTCGATCCACTCGTGGAGGGTGACGGCGGGCACCTCGGCCGCCGTGGCGTTCCAGTCGACGAGGGCCTGCCGCCGCTCGTCGGCGGAGAGCAGCGGCAGCTCGGAGAGGCGCACCTCGGGGCGCGCCGCCACCGTCTCCAGCACGCGGCGGTAGTGGTCGAGCAGGCGCACCATGGTCGCGCGGTCGAAGAGATCGGTGTTGTACTCGA
>DATBGJ010000721.1:0-8003 GCA_036558045.1 Thermoanaerobaculia bacterium | reverse complement strand
GGCCTTGCCGCGGCTGATGGGCGTCGCGCCCGTCGCCGGACGCATCTTCGCGCCGGGCGAGGACGCGCGCAGCGCGCCGCTGGTGGCGATGCTGAGCGAAGGGCTCTGGCGGCGCCGCTTCGGCGGCGAGCCGGGCGTCGTGGGGCGTGCGATCACGCTGGAAGGCGTGCCCTTTACCGTGATCGGCGTCTTTCCCGGCGGGCCGCGCTCGATCGTTCCCACCCACCTGGCGGCGGCGCAGCGGGCGGACCTCTGGGTCTCCCTGCGTCTCAACGAGGAGATCACTCCCCGCGCGATGCACTTTCTCAACGTCGTCGGCCGGCTGCGGTCCGGATTGCCCATGGCCCAGGCCGAGGAGCGCGTCGCGGCGCTCGCCCGCCGGTTGCAGCAGGCCGGGATCACCAAGCATGGCATCCGCATCAAGCCTCTGGAGCGGATCGTGATCGGCGACTCCCGGCCGCTCCTCATCGCTCTCGCGGGGGCCGCGGGCATGGTGCTCCTCATCGCCTGCACGAACGTGGCGAACCTGCTGCTGGCGCGCTCGGCCGGCCGGCGGCGGGAGATCGCCATCCGCGCCGCGCTTGGCGCCGCTCGCGGCCGCATCGTGCGGCAGCTCCTCGCCGAGAGCCTGTTGCTGGCGCTGCTGGCCGGCGCCGTCGGCGCGTTCGTGGCCTGGGCAGGCGTCGCCGGTCTGCGCGCCCTCGGACCCATGGTGCCGCGGCTCGCCGAGGCCGCCGTCGATGCGCGCCTGCTCGGCTTCGCGCTCTTTCTCTCGCTGCTCACCGGCCTGCTCTTCGGGCTGCTGCCGGCGCTGCGCGTCTCGCGCCCCGTCCTCGGCGAGGTGATGAAGGTCGGCGCGCAAGGCTCCCTCGGCGGCCCGGCCCGCGACCGTCTCCGCGCGGCGCTCGTCGTCGCCGAGGTGGCGCTGTCGTTCGCGCTGCTCATCGGCGCCGGCCTGCTCATCCGCAGCCTCGACCGCCTGCTCGCCGTCGACAAAGGCTTCGACGCCGAGCGCGTGGTCACCGCCTATCTCAACCTGCCGTACAGCCGCTATCCCGAAGGGCACCAGCAGGCCGCGTTCTTCCGCGAGCTGCGCCAGCGCCTCGCCGCCCTGCCGGGTGTGCGCAGCGTGGCCTTCGCCACCAGTCTACCGCTGGCGGGCGACGCCAACGGCCCCTTCGCCATCGAGGGCCGCACGCTGCCTCCGGACGCGCAGCCGGCCGCCAGCAAGCGCGTCGTCACCCTCGGCTACTTCGATGCGCTGGGCACGCGGCTCCTCGACGGCCGCGCCTTCGACGAGCGGGACACGGCGGGCGCGCCGGCGGTGGTCATGATCAACCAGGCGCTCGCGCGACGCTACTTCCCCGGCGAGAACCCGCTCGGCCGGCGGCTCGACTTCGAGTGGGGTACGACCGGCCTGCAGGAGATCGTCGGCGTGGTGGCGGACGTGCGGGAGCGGACGCTCAGCGAGCCGGCCGCGCCGACGATCTACATTCCGCACGCGCAGCGCCCGAACACCTCGGACACCGGGATGTTCCTCCTCCTGCGCGCGGCGGGAGATGATCCGCTGGCCCTGGTGCCGCGGGTGCGGGAGGTGGTCTACTCGCTCGATCGGGACCAGCCGATCGCCGAGGTCCGGACCCTGGAGGACATCGTCGGCTCGCGGCTGGCGGACCGCCGGCTCGCCATGGCGCTCTTCGGCGCCTTCTCCACCCTGGCGCTGGTGCTCGCGGCGGTCGGCCTCTACGCCGTCATCAGCTATTCGGTGCTGCAGCGGCGCCAGGAGATCGGACTGCGCATGGCGCTCGGCGCGCGCGCGCAGCAGGTGAGCCGCGCGGTGCTGCAGCAGGGGATCGGGCTGATCGCGGCCGGCGCGGTGCTCGGCGCGCTCGCCGCGCTGTGGCTGGGGAAGTTCCTGGCGGGACTCGTCTTCGGCGTCGGCACGGCCGATCCGGCGACCTTCGCGGGCGTGGCCTTCCTGCTGGTGACGACAGCGGTTCTGGCGAGCCTCGTGCCGGCGCTACGCGCCTCGCGCGTCGATCCAGCGAGAGTATTGCGCAGCGAGTAGGCTACAAATCCCGCAACCTATTGGGTCACGCACCGCAACCTATTGGAAAAAACTCCGAACCCATTGGGTCACGCACCGCGACCTAGTGGAAAAATCCGGCAACGTACTGGGTCACGCGCCGCGACCCAGTAAAAAACTCCGGACCCATTGGGTCATGAACCTCAACCCAGTAGAAAAATCTCCGGACCCATTGGGTCACGCACCGCAACCCAGTAGAAAAATCGCAACCCATTGGGTCCGTGACCGCGACCCAGTAGAAAAAACTCCGGACCCATTGGGTCGGAGACCGTGACCCAGTAGGAAAATCGCGCGACCCAGTAGATCATGGGCCACGATCTACTAGAATCGCGCCCGTAACCATCGGGTTGCCGAGCTTTTCCTGGCAGAATCATCCCGTCCGCATTGAGCCGCGGGCCGCGATCTACTGGGAAAGCATCTGGATTCAACGATTTGTGCTGCGCGGACTGCCCGGTCGAGCACGACCGGACACGAAAGGCGGCGAGGGAGAGCAGGCCATGGCCGCGAGCACCTCGATCACCGTGCGGGTGCAGGCGAAGGGCGGCAAGTTCCTGGCGGATGACATCGGCGGCTCGGAGGTGACGATCCGCGATGCCCAGACCGGCGAATGGCTGGCGGGCGGCCTGGCGCTGGGCACGGACTCCGGGAGTCAGTCGAACGGGTACTCGAAAGGCGCCTCGCTCAACACGATCGTGACGCCGCCGGCCTCTCCCGGCGGGCCTTACGTGGTCTCGTGGCTCTCCGCGGGCGACACCACCTCGGGTCTGACCGCCGATCTCGCGATCTCCCGGCCGACGCTGCTGGAGATCACCGCCTACGGTCCTCTCGGTGGGCTGCAGTCGGCCCATCGGGTGACCACGACGCAGTGGATCGTGCCTGGCCAGAGCTTGACCGAGCCGCCGGGATTCATCGTCGAGATCCCGGGTCTCCTGGTGCAGGTGATGGAGCCGGCCACGCACCTGGCGATCACCTCTCTCCCCTACACCGTCCCCCTCCAGGCGAACGTGACCATGATGTGCGGCTGCCAGATCGACGAAGGCGCGTCCTGGATTCCCTCCGACTTCGAAGTCACGGCAGCCATCGGACCCGTGGGCCAGCCGGCGGCGGAGACCGTGCCGTTGTATTTCGCGGACAGTCCCAGCCTGTTCTCCGGCTCGTACACCGTGCCCGCCGGCACCACCGGCTACTACCAGGCGGTGATCACGGCGGTGCAGCTCAGCACGGGTAATACGGGGACCGGGACGGCGACGTTCTTCATCAAGGAAGGGTGAGGCATGCGGTGGTTCAGTTGCGACGTGGATTACGGGGACAGGGGGTGAGGCTTCGGAGGGTATTCCCGTCCAGAATCCCAGCCAGACTGAACTGCTACAGAGACGCTCTACTCCACCCGCCGCAGCGCCAGCAGGGTGAGGTCGTCCGCGCGCGGCGCACCGGCGAGGAACTCCTCCATGTCCGCCCGGCAGGCGGCGAGGACTTCGTCCAGCGGTCGGTTCTTCACCCGGCGCAAGACGGCGGCGGCGCGGCCGATGCCGTATTCCTCTTCGTCCGTCGTCGCCTCGGTCCAGCCGTCGGTGTAGAAGAGCAGGGTGTCGCCGGGCGCGAGCTCGATGTCGCGGGCGGTGTACTCGGCCTCGCAGAAGAGCCCGAGCGGCAGCCCGGCGCCCTCGACGGGACGCACCCCTCGTCGGTCGGCGAGGAGCGGCCGCGGATGCCCGGCGCTCGCCAGCTCCAAGCGGCCGCCGGGATAGAGCCGGGCGGCCAGCAGCGTCGCGTAGGCCGCGGGCAGGGTGACCTCGCAGAGCAGGCGGTTGGCGCGCGCCAGCAGCTCGGAGAGGGAAACGCCGGGAGCCGCCAGGACGCGCAGCAGCGCGTGCAGGTGCGACTGGATGAGCGAAGCCGACACGCCCTTGCCGGCCACGTCGCCTACCACCAGGTGCAACGGCTCGTCCTCGCGGCTCGGCCGCAGCAGGTCGTAGTGATCTCCGGAGACGGGCCCGAGCGGCTCCCAGAGCAGCGAGACCTCCCAGCCGTCATACTGGAGCCGGCGCGGCGGCAGCAGCGCGGCCTGCACGCGCGCCGCCGCCTCCAGGTCCCGCTCCAGGGCTTTCCGCTCGGCGGGGGTGAGGCATTCGATGCAGACGGTCACCAGCGGATCCGCCTCCAGCCGGCCCTCCTCGACCTTTCCCAGGCAGACGGCGCACTGCCCCCAGGTGCCGCCGTCGAGGCGCTCGAGGGCGCTGTCGACCTGCTGCAGCAGCTCGACGAGCTGGTTCTCCCGCACCGTCACCGCCATGTGAGCCAGGCGTTCGCGGCGCTCCAGGAGCTCGTCGCGAACGGCTTCGAGCGTGGTCATTTCCTTTCTCCCGGCGCCTTGCTCAACAGCGCGATCTGGCCGGCGTGATAGCCGTTGTGCTGCAGGACGCCGAAGACCGTACCCCGCACCGTGGACTCGCTGCCGGTCACCGGATCGTCGAGCTGCTCGTCGGCGAGCTCCAGGACGCGGGCGTGGAACGCGGCGTGAGCCTCCTCCAGCGCCGCGAGCGCCGCCCGCCAGGCCTCGGCTGAGGCGTCGTGGACCGGCGGCCAGTCGCGCTCCGGCGGCAGGTTCTGCAGCCGCTCGCCGTCCAGGCGCCGTCGCGGCACGTCGTTCCAGACGGTGAGGTGGTGGACGATCTCCCAGATGGAGTGCGCTCCCGGGAGCGGCCGCGCCGCGGCGGCCTTCTCGTCGATTCCGGCCAGCGTCTCGGCCACCGCCGGTCCGTGCCAGGCTCCCCCGCGAAACGCGCGCTCCAGTTGATCGGCGAGGCTTTCGACTTGGCTCATCAGGATCTCCTTTCGTCTAACTCTCTATTACCTTCATACCGGTTAGCCTATTCCCTCGGTTCTTACCTGTCAAGCCTCTTTTGTGGGTTAGAATAGGATCGTGCAGGAGGAGCAGCACAGCCACAGCTTCGATCTGTCCGGCGGAGCCTTGGGCCTGGACTTCGCCAATACCTGGAGCGATCGAGGCCGGCCGGAGACGGATCATCTGCGCGCGTACACCGATCTCCTCGCGTTCGCGCGGCAGAGCGGTCTGCTGGACACCACAGAGGAGTCTCACCTCGCGAGCCGTGCGGAGGAAGATCCGCGGGCGGCCGAGGCTGCGCTCGCTCGCGGGCGCGGTCTGCGGGAGGCTCTGTATGGAATCTTCTCGGCCCTCGCGGCTTCCCGCGCGCCGGCGGACTCCGACCTGGAACGTCTGAACTCCGCGCTGCCGGAGGCGTTCTCCCGCTTGCGTCTCGAGCAACGAGAGGACGATCTCGTCTGGACGTGGGCGGCGCCGGACGAGGCGCTGGAGGCGCCGCTGTGGCCGGTCCTGCGCTCGGCGGCCGCGCTGCTCACCTCCGAGGATCGGCGGCAGGTGCGCGAGTGCGCCGGCACGGCCTGCACCTGGCTCTTCCTCGACCGCAGCCGCAACCGCTCGCGCCGCTGGTGCTCGATGGAGAGCTGCGGCAACCGCGCCAAGGCGCGGCGGCATTATCGGCGGAAGAGCGAGACGGGGTAGGACGCCGCCCTGTCAGGCCCGATCGTCCATGGGCGGCTGCCGCACCGGCGTCTGTCAATGTCTTTTCTAGCTGGCGTGAACTGACTCTAATCCTGGCGGAGGCACGCCGGGCCTACGGCGCGTTCAGGGCCGGCGAAGAGCACCCCCTCTTTTATGGAGCAGGGAAAGACCTGTTTCCGTCCAGAAGGAGGAAAAAATGAAGGCGAAGCTCTGTAAGCTCGCGCTGGTGCTCGCGGTCCTGCTGTCCCTCGCGCCCGTCTTCAGCCAGGATCAGGCCGCCGCCTCGAGCCCCTGCGATGGGATCCCGGGGCTGTGCAAGCCGACGTACAATCCCATCACCCACTGCTGCATCTCGGACCCGCGGTTCGACTGCGTCGATTTCTGCTTCTAGGCGCAGCTACCACCCGCACTTCCGGCCCTTGTTCTGCTCGTCGAGCCAGGTCTTCAAGGGCGCGAAGTAGTCGAGGATGGCGGTGGCGTCCATCTGTCTCTGGCCGGTGACCGCCTCGAGGGCGTCCGGCCAGGGACGGCTGGCGCCCATCTCCAGCATCTTGGCGAGGCGCGCTCCCGCCGCCTTGTTGCCGTAGATCGAGCAGCGGTTCAAAGGCCCCTGGAAGCCCGCCGCCTGGCAGAGCCCGCGGTGGAGCTGGAACTGCAGGATGTCGGCGAGGAAGTAGCGCATGTACGGCACGCTGGCCGGCACGTGGTACTTGGCGCCCGGATCGAAATCCTTCTCGGTGCGCGGCACCGGCGGCATGATGCCGCCGTACTTGTTGCGCAGATCCCACCATGCCTGGTTGTAATTCTCGGGCTTGATCTCTCCCGAGTACACCTTCCAGCGCCATTGATCGATGACCAGGCCGAAGGGCAGGAAGGCCACCTTGTCCAGGGCCTTCTTCATCAGCAGGCCCACGTCCTTCGACGGGTCGGGCACCTGGTCGAGGAGGCCGATCTCCTTCAGGTACTCGGGCGTGATGGAGAGGGCGATGGTATCCCCCACCGCTTCGTGGAAGCCGTCGTTGGCGCTGTCCTGGTAGAGGAAGGGCAGCTTGTTGTAGGCCCGCTGGTAGAAGTTGTGCCCCTCCTCGTGATGGATGGTGTTGAAGTCCTCGTCGTTGATCTGGATGCACATCTTGATGCGCAGGTCGTCCTTAGCGTCGATGTCCCACGCGCTGGCGTGGCAGACGACGTCGCGGTCGCGCGGCTCGGTGAACAGCGAGCGCTCCCAGAAAGTCTCCGGCAGGGGCGCGAAGCCGAGCGAGATGAAGAAGTTCTCGGCGTACTTGGCCATCCCCTTGGGATCGACTTTCTTGGCCTGCAGGAGCTTCGTCAGGTCGAAGCCGGGATCGGCGTCGGGCGGCGCCAGCTCGTCGTAGATGTGCTCCCAGTCCTGGGCCCAGGGATTGCCGAGCAGGTGCGCCGGCAGCGGCTTGTCCAGGGGGACGATGGCGTCGCCGTACTTGGCGTTGAGCTTGGCGCGCACGTAGCAATGGAGCGAGTCGTAGAGCGGCTTGACCTGCCCCCAGAGCCGGTCGAGCTCGGCAGCGAAGGCGTCGGGCGGCATGTCGTACTTGGCGCGCCAGAGCGCGCCGGTGTCCTTGTAGCCCTGCTCGCGGGCGCCCTCGTTGGCGACCTCCACCAGGCGGCGAAAGTCGTCGCGCAGCGGCGCGCCGATGGCGTGCCAGCCGGCCCAGACGTCCAGCAGCTCTTTTGCGTCGCGATGCGTGCGCATGAATTCCTCGACGCCCGCCTGGCCCATGCACTCGCCGCCGCCGGGCGGGCAGTACTTGGCCGAGCCGTAGTCGGCTTCGAGCGAAGCGGCGAGGCGCGCCAGCTCCGCGGTCTTGGCGGGATCGCTGGGCGCGGCCAGCACCAGACTGCGTTTGAGCAGGTCCATCTGCCGCCGCTGATCCGCGGGGAGCTTGACGCCGTCATACCGCGCGGCCTGCTTGGCCAGATCGATGCCGACCTTGAGCAGGGCCTCGTTGCGCTGCGCGGCGAGGATCTCGGTGTCGTAGGTGATGAAGTTCGCTTGCACCCACTGGGCCCGCTGCGCCTCGATGGAGAGATCGAGCAGGCGCTTCTGCGCCTCGTCGAGGAACTTCCTGGCCTCCGCCGCGGTCGGCGGCGCGGCCTTCTGGGCGGTTTTCTGGGCATGGGCGGCAGACGGCAGGATCACGAGGGCGAGCAGGATGCAAACGAGACAGCGCAGCGTTTTTGCTGAGATCATGGGTTTCCTCCCGAAGGCGCGAGTATACCCTTCGAAACCTCACCCCCTGGCCCCCTCTCCAGCAAGCTGGAGAGGGGGAACATATGCAAGGGAATTGCCCGTTCCCCCTCTCCAACCTCGTTGGAGAGGGGGCCAGGGGGTGA
>DATBGJ010000720.1:0-4701 GCA_036558045.1 Thermoanaerobaculia bacterium | reverse complement strand
CGATCATCTCGTTCACACCGCTGCCGCCGCGGTTGACGATGAAGGTCGTGCCCGAGATCAGCTCCCAGTTGGCGCCGGCATTCGTGTTGGAGAAGTTGAGCTTGACGTCGCCGTTGTTGGTCAGTTGCATGATCGTTCGCGACGCCGTCGTGCCGCTGGTCTCCGAGACCAGTGCCTCGGTGGTGCCGTCGCTGCCCGAGACGTGCAGCTTCACCGACGGCGACGCCGTGCCGATGCCCACGTTGCCGCTGGCGTTGATGTCGATCGAGCTGGTCGGCGCGCCGGGACGGATGCGGAACGGCAGGCGGGAGCCGCCGGTCACGTCGCGGACGAAGAAGTTGGCCTCGTTGCCGGCGACGTCCCAGGTCTGCGCGGTGAAGCCGCCGGAATTGTTCTGCTCCAGGCGGATGGCCGGCGTGTTGGAGGTGTTGATGTGCAGGTCGAGCACCGGGGTGGAGGTGCGCAGGCCGACGCGGCCGGTGCTGTCGACGAAGATCGAGTTGGTCGAGGCGCCGGCGGTGATGGTGAACGGCACCCTGCTGCCGGTGATGTCCTCGATCGAGAACTTGCTCGAGCCGCCGCTCGCCGAGTCGTTGGCGGTGAGCTGCCAGTCGTTGGCGGGGAAGCCCGCGCCGGTGCTGGTGTCGTCGAACTTGATGCGGGTGTTGTTCTCCTTCAGCCGGATGGTGTCGAAGCCGAAGCTCTCGTTGTTGACGCAGTCGAGGCCGACGCATTCGCTGCCCTGGACGATCAGGTCGTCCGGGATCACCTGGTCGGCGCCGGTGGAGGGCGTCAGCGCTTTCGACGCCGCCCGGCCGCGCGAGGGCTCCTTGGCGTCGTCCTGCACCAGCGCGCCGTGATCGATGCTGAAAACGCCGGACTGCACCATCGGCGTGCGCGGCAGCTTGCCCGCCTCCTGCAGCTTGGCGATGGCGGCGTCATCCCCGTTCTGCCGCGCCGTGGCCAGGGCCCGCCGGGTCGCCCGGTCGAGCACCGGCGCGGCGACGAGCTCGTAGCGGTAGGCGCCGTCGGGGAGCGGCTTGCCGTCGTTGCCGACCGCCTCGAACACGATGGCGGCGCCGGCGGCGAACTCGCGGCGCAGGATCAGGCCCTCGGGGCCCGACACGGTCAGCGTCATCTTCTGATATTCGACGGATGGCTGGAACTGGATCCCCAGCGGGCCGACGCTCGCGGCAGCCACGGCGGACGGTCCCGCGGTCGCCGGCGCCGCCAGCAGGGCCGCGGCCAGGGCCAGCACCACGATCGCCCCGCAACTGGATTGCGTGCTCCTCATCATTTTCCTTCCTCCTTCCATGCGTACGGCTGGTGTCAACGGGACCGGACCCACGCGGTCCGGACCCGGAGAGTCCGACTCAGGCTGGAGAGGCACAAGCTAATGAACCAGGACTCCAAGATAGTGCGAAAAAAGGAGAAAAGAGAGACACCCCGTTCGCCCTCCGACCGGCCTGATCAAACAGGCGCGTCGAACCGAGATCCGTTACAGGGCAGCGATGAAACGCGGCTGAAGGTCGTGCGAGCCCCTCACCTCAATATAAACGAAATCGAGTTGCTTGTCGATTAGTCTTCGCTGTTGAATCGCTCGTGCTGAGCCAACGATAAAAAGTGAACAATTGAACGCCTTCACGGTACCGGCCGCGCGAGAAGCGAGAAGATTTCTCCGCAGACCGGATGCAGGTCGGCGGCGATCCCGCGCTCCAGGCGCGCGACGGCGGCCGTCACCATACTCTCGCCATTCTCCTCCGGCAGGGGCCAACGCAGCGTCAGCCGGTTGAGCCCGCGGCGCAGGCCGCCGCGCGCCACCCGCAGCCGCGCCCGGGACCAGCGTTCGGCCGCCGCCGCGCCGCCGGCCGTGCCGCCGTTGACGGTCACGCCGATCCATCCCCGGCGGCTCTTGCCGGCGAGGGAGGGGAGGCGGGCGGTCAGCTCCAGCTCGACGTCGTAGCGGGCGTCGCAGATCAGGCAGAAGGCGGTCTCCGGCCACGGGCAGCGGAGGGTCGCCCGCTCCGGCAGGTCGGCGAAGCGCATGGCCTCCGGGTAGAACCTCGCCAGCGGCTCCCAGAGATACGGCGGCTGGGTGAGGTCCGTCCCTTCCTCGCGGATCGCCAGGTGGCGGAGCAGGAGGGCGGCGACCGGCTCCCGCGCCGGCCGGCCCCGCCGCTCGAGGACCGCGCAGAGCGCCTCGATCAGGTCGGCGTCGAGATGGTCCCAGCGCCAACCGTGCTGCAGCAGGAGGCGGTAGGGCGAGCCGAGGTTGCGCTGCTGGGCTGCGGTCAGCACCGCCGGGCAGGGAGCGCAGCGGGCGTCGATCAGGTCGAGCATGGCCTCCGCGACCCCTGGCGAGACGTCGAGGGCCGCCGCGCACCAATGTTCCAGCAGCGGGCGCTTGGAGCCCACCGGCAGCAGGCGATGGGCGGTATGGACGGCGGCGCCCAGGCGGGCGGTGGCCTCCGCCGCGGGCGAGATCTCCACGGGAAGAAGGAGCCGGCGCCAATCCGCTTTCTCCGCGAGCATCCCTGAGAGATCCAGCACCTCCGAGGCCACGGCGGCCATGGCCACCTGGATGCCTTCCGCGGTGAGATGGCAATAGTCGAGGAAGAGTCGCCGGTCCGGGAGAGGCGAGCCGGTGTGCTCGGCGAAGACCTGCCGCAGGTCGACGCGCGAGAAGCCGTGCCGGCGGCCGGCGTCATCAAGAATGTTCCGCACGGCCGTAGTTGCCTGGGGAGCGCTCAGGAAGGCGAGGGTCGGGTAGGCGGCGGCGTCGATCTCCGCGAGAGCGGCGCGACGGCCCGCCGCGAGATCTCCCATTCCGATCAGGGACCGCGCCAGGAGGCGCCACGAAGAGGCGCACCGGCCGCCGTCCAGCTCCTGCATGGCCTTGGCAGCAGCGTGGACCCCTTCGAGATCTCCCTGTTCCAGCCGCGCCGTAGCATCGTCATGCAGGCCATGCCAGCGGCGGATTCCATCCCCCGGCAGCCAGGCCGGCGGCTGGCGGGTCTCCCAGTCGGCGAGGTTGATCTCCGGGATGACGATGACAACCGGGATCCGGACGGTCCGCGCGATCATGGCGATGAAATCCAGGACCGCGTCCGCCTTCTCCCGCAGCTCCTCCGCGGCGAGCCGCACCGGCCCCTCGATTCCCTGCTCGCGCAGCGCGCGGCCGTAGCGCCGGCGGGCCGCGGCCGAGGGGGCGTAGGGAGAGACCTGCGGCGTCTCCAGCAGGTTCCAGTTGTTGCCGGCGAAGAGCACCAGCATGTCCGGCAAGAGCTGCAGCGAGGTCCGCACCGTCTCGGCGAGGGAGGCGAGGGTCTCGTTGGTGCGCGCCAGGTCGATCACCTCGAAATTGGCCTCGCCGCCCGCGCTCCGGAGCTGCGCCGCGAGGACCTGCGCCGGCGTCAGGTGGGGCGCATAGAGGTATCCGGCCGCGGCGGACTCGCCGAAGAAGGCGACGCGGAGAGGCAGCTCCGACGTCTTCGGACGCAACTCCTTGACCGCCGCGTAATGGTCGCCCAGCGGCAGGGGATCGGGACGCACGAAGGCGAGCTCGCCGTCGCTCTCGCGCGGCTGCCAGATGCCGATGGGCTCGGGCCGCCGCGTCTTCATACGAAGGTGTAGAGATCCTCGCTGATCGCCGAGCTCTCCCGCGCGAAGCCGCTGCGCGCCGGTGCCCGCCAGGCCGGCAGCAGCTCGGCCCAGTTGCCGGGCAGCGCCGCGCGATCGATGAGGAAGTCCTCCAGCACCAGGGCGTCGATGCCCGAGGCTCCCATGCAGAAGAGGGCGTCCACCGGCGAGCGGACGATCGGCTCGCCGCGCACGTTGAACGAGGTGTTCACCAGCATGGGACAGCCGGTGCGCCGCCGGAAGGCCTCCAGCAGGGCGGCGAAGCGCGGTGCGGCCGCCGGCTCGACGGTCTGCGGGCGCGCCGAGCCGTCCACGTGGGTGACCGCCGGCAAGTCCAGCGGCGAGATCACCCGGCAGGTCTCCAGCATGAAAGGGGAAGGATGGTCGAGATCGAAGTGCTCTCCGGCGTGGGCGGCGAGCACGCTGGGCGCGAAGGGGCGGAACGCCTCCCGCTTCTTGACCAGCCGGTTCAGCCGGTCGCGCATGCCCGGATCGCGCGGGTCGGCGAGCAGGCTGCGCGCCCCCAGGGCCCGCGGGCCGAGCTCCATGGCGCCGTGGAACCAGCCGACGACCTGGCCGGCCGCCAGCCGCTCGGCTACGGTTTCCAGCAGGGCGCCCTCGCGTCCTCGGAAATCCTCGCCCGGCAGGCCGGTGGCCGCGATCAGCTCCGCGATCTCGGCCGCGCTCCAGCTCGGTCCGAGGAAGACGTGGCGCAGCGGCCCGGTCTCGGGACGCCGCCCCGTCAGCCCGACGTGGGCAAGCGCGGCGGCGCCCAGGCAGCCTCCCGAGTCGCCGGCCGCCGGCTGCACGAACAGGCGCTCGAACGGGCCTTCCCGCCGGATGCGGCCGTTGGCCACCACGTTCAGGGCGACGCCTCCCGCCATGCAGAGGTCGGGGAGGCCGGTGCGCGCGTGGAGGTAACGGACCTTCTCCAGCAGGATCTCCTCCAGCACCGCCTGGAGGCTCCGCGCCACGTCCTGATGAAACGGCGCGATCTCCTCGTCCCGGCGCCGCGGCGGCCGGCCGAAGAGACGGGGCAGGGCGTCGGAGTACATGCGCGGG
>DATBGJ010000719.1:0-4148 GCA_036558045.1 Thermoanaerobaculia bacterium | reverse complement strand
GCTCGAACCCGACCTATCTCTATGGGTACGGCGGCTTCAGCGTGGCCCTGACCCCGGCCTTCTCTCTCTCCCACGTGGTGTGGATGGAGCACGGCGGCATCTACGCCGTGGCCAACCTGCGGGGCGGCAGCGAGTACGGGGAGGACTGGCACCAGGCGGGGATCAAGCTCAAGAAGCAGAACGTCTTCGACGACTTCATCGCCGCCGGCGAATGGCTCATCGCCAACCGCTACACCTCGCGGCAGAAGCTCTCGATCGGCGGCAACAGCAACGGCGGCCTGCTCACCGCCGCCTGCATGGTGCAGCGGCCGGACCTTTTCGGCGCGGTGATCGTGGGCGTCGGCGTGCTCGACATGCTGCGCTTCCACAAGTTCACCATCGGCTGGGGTTGGGTCTCCGATTACGGCTCGCCGGACGACGCGCAGGAGTTCAAGGCGCTCTACGCTTATTCGCCGTACCACAACCTGCATCCGGGGACCGCCTATCCGCCGACGCTCATCACCACCGCCGACCACGACGACCGGGTGGTGCCGGCCCACAGCTTCAAGTTCGCCGCCGCTCTCCAGCGCGCCAACGCCGGGCCCAATCCGACGCTGATCCGCATCGACACCCGGGCCGGCCACGGCGGCGGCAAGCCGGTGTCGAAGCAGATCCAGGAAGCCGCCGACGAGCTCTCCTTCCTCTTCCACGAGCTGGGGGAAGAGAAGGCGGGGGAGGCGCAGAAGGCGTCGGGGCGATAATAAGGGCGTGCCCTCCGAAGCCCTCACTCCCCCGGCCCCTCTCCCCCGGAGGGAGAGAGGGGAGAAAAACGGAAAATCGTGGCGCGGGAGAGGAGGGGTAGGGAAGGTGAGGGCTTCGAAGGGCATACCGGTCGCAATCCTCCTCCTCATCCTCGGTCTTGCACCCCTCCCCGCCCAGCAGAAACCCACGCGCGAGCAGGAGCTCGCGGCCCTGCGCGCCGAGATCGGCCGCCTGACCGCGCGCCTCGCGGAGGTGCGGCGCCAGCAGACGGGCCTCCAAGGGGAGCTGCAGACGGTGGACGTCGAGCTGCGGCTGCAGGAGGCGCGCCTCGCCGAGGCGGCCGCCGCCCGCGACCTGGCGGCGCGGCGGGTGGAGGCGGGAGAGAGGGAGGTGACGCGGCTGGAGGAAGCCCTCGCGGTGGCGCGGACCGACTTTCAACGTCGGCTCACGGCCCTCTACCGGCTCGGTCGCCAGGGCTACCTGCGGCTCTTCCTCTCGCTCAAGCCCGACCGGCGGCTCCTCCCTTCCATCCGCCTGATGCGCTACCTGGCGCACCGGGACCGCGCCGCGGTGGAGCGCTACCAGCGGGCGAAGGACGATCTCGCCGGCGAACGGGAACGGCTGCTCGCCCGCCGGCAGGAGGCCGAGACCTGGATCCGCAACGAGAGCGCGCGCCGGCAGCAGCTCATGGCGGCGCGCCAGCGCAAGGCGGCGCTGCTGGCGAAGGTCGAGGGGGAGCGCCGGGCCCTCGCCACCCGCTCGACCGAGCTGGCCGACCGCGAGCACCGGCTGGCGAATTTCCTCGACTTTCTCTACGGCCGCGCCACGAGCGACCCGGCGGGCACTCCCATGCAGCAGTTCCGCGGCGTCCTCGACTGGCCGGCCGAGGGCCGCGTGACCTCCGGCTTCGGCTCCATCCTCGATCCCCGCTACCGCACCCGGGTGCCGCACAACGGCGTGGACCTCGCGGTGGCGCCCGGAGCCGAGGTGAAGGCGGTCTTCCCCGGCAAGGTGCTCTTCGCGGCGCCTTTCCAGGGCTACGGCAACACCGTCATCGTCCAGCACCCCGGCAGAATCTTCACCCTCTACGCCGGGCTCGCCGCCATGCGGGTCGGCCCGGAAGATATGGTATCGTTGGGCGACGCAGTGGGGCTCGCCGCGGAGAAGCTGTACTTCGAGATCCGCGTCGAGAACCGACCCGAAGACCCCCTGGTTTGGTTACGGTAAGGGGCACCATGAACCGCAGTCGCATCCTCTTCTTCTTCCTCTCTGCCCTCATCGTCTTCCCTCTCCTCGCGGCGACGTTGCTGCGGGCGGCCGAGACCGGCAAGCCGCAGCCGGAGGAGGACTCGTTCTACAAGTACCTCGCCGTGTTCAGCGAGACGCTGGGCCTGATCCGCCAGGCCTACGTGGACGAGCCGGACATGAACACCCTCATGTCCGGCGCGCTCGACGGCACCACGGACGCGCTCGATCCCTTCTCGCTCTACGTGCCGGCCTCCGAGGTCGCCGGCTATCTCAAGGCCGATACCGTCGGCCGGCGCCACAGCGGCCTGACCCTGCTCAAGGAGCGAGGCATCGCCTACGTGGTGGCGGTGGAGAAGGGGAGCCCGGCCGACGCGGCCGAGGTGAAGGCGGGCGACATCGTCGCCAAGATCGGCGACCGCTCGACCCGCCTGATGCCGATCTGGGAGATGCAGGAAGTGCTCGCCGGGCAGCCGGGCACCAAGATCGCCATGGAGCTGATCCGCGTCGGCGAGCCGGTGCAGGTCGCCTTCGAGCTGAAGCCTTTCGATCCGCCGCCGGCGAGCCTGGAGGAGGTCGAGGGTGTGCCCATGCTCCGCATCCCCTCTTTCGACGACAAGACCGCCGCGAGCGTGAAGGCGATCCTCGCCAAGGATCCCGGCCGGATCAAGGACAAGCTGCTGATCGACCTGCGGGGCGTCTCCTCCGGCGATCCCGAGGCGGCATACGCGACGGCCCAGCTCTTCACCAGCGGCGAGCTGGGCGCGCTCAAGCGGCGGACCGAGGAGCTGCGCACCTTCCGCAGCGACGAGCGTCCGGCCTGGCAGGGCAAGACCGTCATCCTGGTGGACCGCGGCACGCTCGGCGCCGCCGAGGTCTTCGCCACCGTGCTGCGGCAGAAGGAGAAGTTCGAGCTGGTCGGCGAGCGCACCTTCGGCCACGCCGGACGCCAGGGCTCGGCGGAGCTCTCCTCCGGCGGCCGCCTGCTGTACACCGAGGCGTTCTACACCGGGCCGGACAAGAAGCCCCTGAACGAGGCCTTGCGGCCGGACCTGCTGGTGGACGACCGCAGCCGCACCTATCTCGAAAAGGACACGCCGCTCGGCGAGCTGATCCTGCGCCGCGGCGTCCGCCGCCTCCTGGGCCAGGAGACTGAAACCGAGGCCAGGGCCGCCTGAGAAAGGCAGGGGCGGGCCGCAGCGGTCCGCCCCGCTGAACCCGATCCCCCTTCATGGCCCGCCGCTCCCGTTCCCGAGGATCGAGCTGCCTGCTCTTTGTGCTCGGGCTCCTCGTCGGCGCCGGCGCCCTCTTTCTTTTTCTAAATCGGTCGGATCGGACCTCTCCGTCCAAGTTCCAGGGACGGGCCGGGGAGGTACGCAGGACGGAGAAACCCGCGCGGCACCGGGTGGCCGCCTCGGATCACGTCGAGCCCGAGTCGGCCACTTCCAAGCCCGCCACGCCGATTCCGCCGCCGCCGGACGGTCCGGTGCACGGCGTCCGCGTGGCGCTGGTGATCGACGATCTGGGAAGGAGCGTCGAGGATCTGACGCCGCTCGAAGGCCTCGGCGTGCCGGTCACCTACGCCGTCCTCCCCTTCCAGGAGCAGACTCCGCAGGTGGTCGCCGAGCTGCGGCGGCGCGGCGCGGAGATCCTCCTGCACCTTCCCATGGAGCCGAAGAACGGCGAGGATCCCGGGCCGGGCGCGCTGCTCCGGGGCATGGGCGACGAGGAGCTGCGCGAGAAGACCGTGGCGGCCCTGAACGCCGTGCCGGGGGCGGTGGGGGTCAACAACCACATGGGCTCGGGACTCTCGGCCGAGGAAGGCCCGATGAAGACCGTCCTCGGCGTCCTCGCCGCGCGCGGGCTGTTCTTCCTCGACTCCCGCACCAGCGCCGAGAGCGTCGGCTACAAGGTGGCGCGGGAGCTCGGCGTGCCCGCCGCCGAAAGGCAGGTCTTCCTCGACGGCGAGCCGACGCCGTCAGCGATTGAGGCGCAGTTCCAGCGCCTCTTCGGCCTCGCCCGCCTCCACGGCGCGGCGATCGCCATCGGCCATCCGCATCCCGAGACGCTCGCGGCGCTGGCACGCGAGGTACCCAAGGCGAAGGCCGAGGGGTACGAGTTCGTGCCGGTGAGTTATCTGCTGGAGCGGGCCGGCGACGAGT
>DATBGJ010000718.1:0-5829 GCA_036558045.1 Thermoanaerobaculia bacterium | reverse complement strand
GCCTGGTGTCGATCTTCGCCTTTCCCTGGCCGCCGCCGGTGACTGGCTTGGTGCTGGGTTGGGCCGCGCTCGCCGTCCTGGTGGGCGCCGGATTGTTCTTCGGGCGTGACCACGGCCTCGGCGCTCCCTACCTGGAGGCCTGGTGCGCGCGGAGGCGAGTGAAAGGCCAGGACTGGCTGCGGCTCGCCGCGGCGCCGCTGGCCGGCGTGGTGCTGGGCGGCCTGATCGCGGCCTGGATCCGTTGGGGACCGCTGTTCGGCTCCGCCGCGCTGCGCGAGCGGTTCGCGGCGATCGCGCGGTCGCCGCGGGCCGTCTGGTGGGCGGCCGTGGCGTACTCCGGCGTCGTCGAAGAGATCGTGTTCCGTTTGTTCCTCCTCTCGCTGGTGGTTTGGATCCTGCGTTGGGATCGGCTCCCCAGTCGCCGCTGGCCGCTGACCGCCGTGGTCTGGATCGCCATCGTCATCGCGGCCCTGGCGTTCGGCGCCGCTCATCTCTCCAAGTGGTCGGCGGAGATCTCCCGGTTGCCTAGCCTTGCCGTCTCCATCCTGCTGTTGAACGGGATCGTGGGCTCCATCCTCGGCTATCTCTATTGGCGATTCGGGCTGGAGGTGGCGATCCTCTGCCACTTCGGCGGCGACTTCGCCGTCTACATCCTCGGTCCGCGGCTGTTCTAGGGCCTTACGGCCGGATGACCACCTTCAGCGCCTCGCGCCGCCGCATGGCGCGCAGGGCGTCCTCGAGCTCGGCGAGCGGCCGCTCGGCGGAGAGGAGGGTCCGCGGATGGAGCGAGCCGTCCGCCAGCAGGTCGAGGGCGCGCTGGAAGGTGGCCGGGCGGTGGTGGTAGGCGCTCTTGACGGTGATCTCGGAGTAGTGGAGGCGGTGGGTGTCCAGCGGCACGGTGGTGCCGGGAGGGCAGCCGCCGAAGAGCTGCACGAGGCCGCCGGGACGCACGGAGGCGAGGGCGTCCTGCCAGGCGGCGGGCGAGCCGGTGGCCTCGATGGCGACGTCGAAGCCGTCTCCCGCGCGCGACAGCCGCGAGAGACGGGCCGCCTCGCCGCCGTCGCGGTCCACCTGCACGGTCGAATCCGCGCCGATCGCCTTGCCGGCTTCCAGGCGCGAGAGGTTGGGATCGGCGAGGACGATGTGGTGCTCGCCGCTGGCCGGGAAATCTCCAGGAGAGTTGGCGAGCACGTCGACGAAGAGCAGTCCGATCGGCCCGCCGCCGTAGACCACGATCTCGGAAGCCCGCTCGATCGCCGAGGTCTCCAGGCCGTGGAGCACGCAGGCGAGGGGCTCGGCCAGCGCCGCGATCTCGAACGGCAGCGCGTCCGGCAGGGGATAGGTGCCCACCGCGACGAAGCGGCGGGGCACCAGCAGGTACTCGGAGAAGGCGCCGTTGAGGTAGTGGAGGTCGCGGCAGAGGTTCTCCCTCCCGCGTGTGCACCACTCGCAGACGCCGCAGGGAGCGGAGTTCGCCACCACCACGCGGTCTCCCGCGCGCCAGCGCTCGACTCCCGGACCGACGGCGGCGACGATGCCCGCCATCTCGTGGCCGAAGGGCGTCGGCGCCTTGAGCATGCGGGGATGGCCGCCGCGCTGGAAGACCTTGAGGTCCGTGCCGCAGGTGGTGGCGGCGCCGATGCGCAGCAGCAGCTCGCCCGGCCCGGGAGAGGCGAGCGGGACCTCGCGCAGCTCCAGCCGCTCCGGACCCATCAGGAAGGCGGTCGCCTGCCGGGCGGGAAGGTTCAGGGCCGTTCCTCATCGGGCGCGAGCAGCACCTTGAGAGCCCGCCGCTGCCGCGCCAGGTCCACGGCCTCCTCGAAGCGGGAGAGCGGCAGCCGGTGCGTCACCAGGGGCGAGGGATCGAGGCGCCCGGTCACCAGCAGGCGGTAGGAGTCGCGCAGATCGGCGAGCGAGCTGGAGTAGGTGCCGAGGAGCCGGCGCTCGCCCTTGAAGAAGGCGTTGAGATCGAAGCCCGCCCGCTCGCCGGCCTCCGCGTGGGCGAAGAGCACCACGGCGCCGCCGGGTCGGGAGACGGCGAGCGCATCGTTCAGGGGACCGGCGCCGCCGGCCGTGTCGAAGACGGCGTCGGCGCCCAGCCCGCCCGTCAGCCCGGCGATCTCTTCTTGCCATGCCGCGCCCGGAGGCGCCGCCGCGTCGGCTCCCAATCGCAAGGCTAGATCCCGCCGCTCCTCCAGGGGATCGCAGACGGCCGCCTGCAGCTCCGGATGGACCGCCTTCAGGACCAGGAGGTGGAGGAGCCCCATGCTGCCGCCGCCGAGGATCGCCGCGCAGCCGGGCGAGGAGCCGGCGAGAGCGGTCTCCGGCAGCCGCGCGTGACGGACGCCGCGCAGCACGCACGCCGCCGGCTCGAGGAAGACGGCGACCTCGTCCGGCACGTGAGGGGGCCATCCGAAGGCCGCCTCCCGCACGGCGCGCTCGCGCACCAGCAACCATTCGCTGAAGCCGCCCGGCGCCAGCAGGTTCTCGCGAAAGGCGGGGCAGAGCGGCTCGTTGCCGCGCCGGCAGGTCTCGCACGCGCCGCAGGCGGCGTGGTGCGCCACGGCGACGCGATCGCCCGCCGCGAAGCCGGCGGCGCCCTCGCCCAGGGCCTCGACCGTGCCGACCACCTCGTGCCCCAGGACGCTGCCCTCCGGCGCCGTGGCGTGGCGGAGCTTGAAGAGGTCCGTGCCGCAGAGGCCGGCGCAGCGCAGCCGGAGCAGCATCTCGCCCGGTCCGGGCTCCGGCCGCGGCCGGTTCTCCAGCCGCACCGAGCCGCCGGCGCCCACGGCGACGGTCAGGGATTCGGCGCGGGACGTGGCGAGAATCTCCATGGGAGAGATCATAGCTGCCCGCCCGGCGCTTCCGCACCGGGCTACCGAGACGTCGCTTCTCCGAAGCGAATCGCCCTCTGGGCGACGTTTCGCTAGCCCAGTGCGGAAGCGCTGGGCGGGGCTGGGCGGCGAGGAGCTTGAACACGATAGAATTGCGTGCGATGTCCCGCCGCCGCGCCACGCGCCGCGCCCGCCGTGTGCAGGTCCATTTCTGGAAACAGGGGGAGCCGACCGCCTATGTCGGCTATACCACCAACATCTCGATGACGGGGATGTTCGTCGCCACCAACAGCCCGATGCCCTCCGGCACCCGCATCCGGGTGGAGGTGATCGACCGCGACCGCGGCTTCATGGTCGAGGGCGTGGTGGCACACGCGCGCAAGGTGCGCAGCGAGCTGGCCGCCATCACCCAGTCGGGAATGGGGGTGCGCTTCCTCTCGGTGGAGGAGCTGGTGCGCGAGCTGATCCCCGCCGCCTACGGCCAGACCGAGGAGATCCCGCACAACGCGGACCGGGGCTCGCATTCGACGTCGCCCAATCTCGGTGCGGAGTCCGAGGTTGCGGAGCCGCCTCTCGAGCCAGTGCCGGCTCCGGCCGCGCCGCCTGCCCGCGAGCCGATCCGGACGCCCAGCCCGCCGGCGGTGACCACGTCGGCGCCGCCGCCCACCCGGACCGCGCCCATTGCCGCTTCCGGCGGCACCTTCAGCATCCGCTTTACCAACGCCGACGAGTTCCTGGAGGTCTATCGCCGGGACATCCTGCAGGGCGGGCTGTTCGTCTCGACGCGCTATCCGGCGAAGATGCAGGAGACGGTCAGCGTCGAGCTGCATCCGCCGATCGCCTTTGCCGAGCCGGTGGTGATCCGCGCCCGCGTCGTCCAGCGCTTCGAGCCCGGCACCGATGCTTCCAGCGTCAATCTGTTGGCGGGAATGGGTCTGGAGCTCATGGATCTCCCCGCGTTGATAGAGCGGCTGCAGCCGCTCGTGGAGAGACTGGGCGGGTGATCGAATCGCCGCGCTCTCCTCGCCCGGCCATGAATGGCCGGGCTACGCCTGCGAAGAAGTCGGCTGAAGCCGGCTCCGGAGCCGGATTTATCCGGCTTTTTCGCACCTGTAGCCCGGGCATTCATGCCCGGGCGATCGCGGCGCTCGCAGTCTTCCTTCTCGCGGCTGCGGCGCCGCCCGCGAAGGCTCCGGCGCGGCCGGCCGGGCGCGATATCGTCCTCGTCACCATCGACACGCTGCGCGCCGACGCCCCGGGATTCGCCGGCAACAAGCGATCGCAGACGCCCGTGCTCGACCGCCTCGCGGCGCGGGGGCGGGTGTTCACCAACGCCCATGCCCACAACGTGGTGACGCTGCCCTCCCACACCAACATCCTGACCGGCCTCTATCCCTTCCAGCACGGCGTGCGCGACAACAGCGGCTTCCGGCTCGGCGCCGCGGTGCCGACGCTCGCCACCGTGCTGCACGGCGCGGGCTTCGCCACCGGCGCGTTCGTCGGAGCGTTCCCGCTCGACTCCCAGTTCGGGCTCGACCGCGGCTTCGACGTCTACGACGATCGCTATCCGAAGGGCTCGAACGAGGAGGAGTTCGTCATGGCCGAGCGGCGGGGCGACGAGGTGGTGCGCCCCGCCCTGGCGTGGTGGCGGGCGCAGAAGGGCAAGCCGCGCTTCCTGTGGGTCCATCTCTACGATCCGCACGCCTCCTACGAGCCGCCGGAGCCTTTCGCCTCCCGGTTCAAGGACAATCCCTATCTCGGCGAGGTGGCTGCCGCGGACTCGTACCTGTCGCCGCTGCTCGGGCCCTTCCTCGACGGCAAGGAAAAGCCGGCCCTGGTGGTGGTCACCGGCGATCACGGCGAGGCGCTCGGCGATCACGGCGAGCAGACGCACGGCCTGTTCACCTACGAGGCCACCCTCAAGGTGCCGCTGGTCCTCTGGGGCCGCGGTATCGCGCCGGGACGGGATGCGCGATCGGCGCGGCACGTCGACATCTTCCCCACCGTGCTGCAGGCGGCGGGCGTCGCGTCTCCGGCGCCCGCCGGCTTCCGCCGTCCCGGCCGCTCGCTGCTCGCTCCCGCCGCTGCGGAGGCCGCGGACTCCTATTTCGAGGCCCTCTCGGCGACGCTGAACCGCGATTGGGCGCCGCTGCGCGGCCTGCTGCGCGGCGGCAGGAAGTTCATCGCCCTGCCTCTGGCGGAGGTCTACGACCTGCCGCAGGATCCGCGCGAGGCCAACAATCTGATCGATCGCGAGCGGCCGGCGGCGCGCGGGGTGTTCGCCGCGCTGCCCAAGGAATCCGCCTGGCCGCTGCGGCGGGAGGATCTGAAGCCGGAGGACGAGGCGCGGCTGCGCAGCCTGGGCTACGCTTCGGGATCGGCCGCGGCCCGCTCGAGCTACGGGCCCGAGGACGATCCGAAGCGCCTGATCGGCCTCGACACCAAGGTTCACGAGGTGATCGACCTCTACATGCGCGGGCGGCTGGAGCCGGCGATCGCGACGGCGCGCGAGCTGGTGCAGGCGCGGCCGTCGATGGCGCTGGGCCACTCGCTGCTCGCCCAGGCGCTGCTGCAGGCGGGCCGCACGCAGGAGGCCCTGGAGGTGATGTTGAAGGCGCGCCGCCTCGGCGCCACCAGCGATTCCCTGCTGCGTCAGCTCGGGCTGACCCTCTCGGAGGTGGGGAGGTCCGGCGAGGCGGTGGAGGTGCTGCGGCCCTTGGTGGCAGCCGGCGATCCCCAGACGCTCAACGCCTACGCGCTGGCCCTCTCCGACGCCGGGCGGCAGAAGGAGGCCTTCGAGGTGCTGCAGCGCGTCCTCGCGGCGGATGCCGACGATCCGAAGGCTTATGAGCAGCTCGGGCTCGTCGAGCTCCGCCTCGGCCACTGGCCGCAGGCCCGCGACCGCTCGCAGCGCGCCCTGGAGCTGAACCGCGGGCTGCCGCTCGCGTGGAACAATCTCGGCGTGGCCCTTTATCAATTGGATCAGAAGGACGAG
>DATBGJ010000717.1:0-4458 GCA_036558045.1 Thermoanaerobaculia bacterium | reverse complement strand
GAGGGCGAAGCCGCAGGCCGCGGCCAGCAGGAAGAGCAGCATGGCGAGCCCGGGATAGCCGAAGAGGATGAAGCGCGTCCGCACCTGCATCAGCAGCGCCGCGCCGACGATCAGCGCCGCCAGCACCAGCCCGAGGGCGATGCGGTTGGCGATCTTCTGCAGGTTGTCCATCAGGCGCGTCTCGTCGAAGGCGTCCACCTTGACCTCGATCTTGTTGGCAGCGAGCTTGTCCAGCACGGCATTCATCCGCCCGGGGAGCTGCTGCAGGAACTCCTGGAGCTCCAGGGCCGAGGAGAAGACGTTGGCCGGCGAGAGCTTCTTGAGCAGGTGCCGGCGCAGCAGCGAGTCGCTGTAGCTCCGCACCACGCGGTTCGGATCGAGGTCCGGATCGAGCGCGCGGGCGGAGTCGTCGAGGTGCAGCAGGGCGCGGCCGATGATGCTCAGCTCCGCAGCGGGCCGGACGCCGGTCTCGGCCGCCACCCGGGTGAGGCCAATGACGATCCGACCCACCTGGATCCGGGCGCCGGCGACGTCCTGAAAGCTGCCCACCAGGTCCGTCACCTGCCGGCGGTAACGCGTCTCGTCGAAGTCCGACATGACAGTGCCCAGCTTGAGCGCGGTCTCGGCCGCATCCTGCCCTTGCGCATCGATGATGGCGAGCAGGAGCTTCAGGAGCTGCTCCTGCATCCGCGGATCGACCCGCGCCACCATGCCGAGGTCCAGCAGCGCCAGCCGGCCGTCGTCCGTGACGAAGAGGTTGCCGGGATGGGGATCGGCGTGGAAGAAGCCGTCCACCAGGATCTGGTCGAGATAGGCCTTGCACAGGTCTTCGGCCAGCGGCCGGCCGTCCAGCTCCGTGCGGGCCACGGGCGGCAGGTCGGTGATCTTGGTGCCCCGCACGTAATCCATGGTCAAAACGCGCGAGGTGGTGTAGTCGTCCACCGGGCGCGGCACCACCAACCGCTCGTAGTGCCGCAGGTTGTTGGCGAGAGTGACGAGGTTCGCGGCTTCGCGGCGGTAGTCGAGCTCGCGCAGCAGCGTCTTGCGGAACTCCTCGAGCATGTCCTGGAAGGCGAAGCGCCGGCCGACCTCGGTGTGCTTGTCGATGAGCGCCGCGATCTGGGCGAAGGCGTCGAGGTCCTCCAGGATCACCTGGCGGATGCCGGGCCGCTGCACCTTGACCGCCACCTCGCGGCCGTCCCGCAGCGCCGCGCGGTGCACCTGCCCCAGGGAAGCCGCCGCGATGGGAGTGGAGTCGAACTCGAGAAAGGCCTTCGACAGGCGCACCCCGAGCTCGCCGGAGACGATCTCCTCCACCTCGGCGAACGAGAACGGCTCGACCCGGTCCTGCAGGCGGGTGAGAGCCTCGAGATAGGGCTGCGGCAGCAGGTCCGAGCGCGTCGAGAGGAGCTGGCCGAGCTTGATGAACGTCGGCCCCAGGGCTTCGAGGTCGCAGGCGAGCTTCTCCGGATCGCCGGAGACCTCCTGGGAGACTTCGGTGTCCGGCAGATCGGCGTCGACGGCCTTCACCAGGTCCGACCGCCCGTGCTGGATCAGCAAGCGGGCGAGGTCCTTGTACCGTTTCAGATGCTCCGGCTTGAGCGATAGCGCCATGACGGCGGCGGGGAGATGCATAGGGGGTGCCAGGGCTGCGATAATCTCGCCTGCCCATGCGCCGCACGTTTCTCCTCTCCCTCCTGTTCACGGCCCTCGCCTGCCGCAAAGCGCCGGAGCCCGCGCGGGCGAAGACTCCCGTTCCGCCTCCCTCTCCCGAGATCGCGCGCGCCGTCCATCCGGGCCGGCCGGTGCTGTTCGTCGGCCTCGACGGCGCGGACTGGGAGCTGCTCGACGATTACATGGCCTCCGGGGTGATGCCCAACCTGGCGCGCCTCGCCCGCGAGGGACGCACGGGCGTGCTGGCGACGATCCATCCGCCGCTCTCGCCGCTCGTCTGGACGACGATGATGACCGGCACCTCGCCGCTGGAGCACGGCATCCTCGACTTCACCCGCCGCAATCCGCAGACCGGCGCCCTCGAGCCGATCACCAGCGGCGAGCGGCTGGTGCCTGCCGTGTGGAACATGGCGCGGGACGGCGGCAAGAGCGTCGCGGTGTTCGGCCTCTGGGCCACCTGGCCGGCCGAGCCGGTGCGCGGCCTGCTGGTGGCGGACCGCTTCTCCTCCTTCACCGCCAAGGACCGCGAGCCGCCTCCCGGCGCCGTCTATCCGCCGGAGCGCGAGACCTGGGCGCGGGAGATCCTGGCGCGCACCGAGGACGCGATCGGCTTCGCGGACCTCCACGAATACCTGCCCTGGCTCGACGAGGCGGAATACGAACGCTGGCTCGCCGCGCCCGACCCTTACGCCCACCCGGTGAGCGCCCTGCGCCGCATCCTCGTCGAGACGCGCGCCTATCACGCGCTCGCCACTTCCTGGCTGGCGCGCGAGCGGCCGGACCTCGCCGTCGTCTACTTCCAGGGCACCGATACCATCGGCCACGTCTTCGCGCCCTTCGCGCCGCCGCGCCAGGACGCCGTCGCGACCGAGGATTTCGCGCGCTTCTCGGCGGTGCCGGAGCGCTACTTCGCCGAGATCGACCGCATGCTTGGCGACTACCGCAAGCTGGCCGCTTCCGCCGGCGCCGTGTTGATGATCGCCTCCGACCACGGCTTCAAGTGGCGGGAGGGAAGGCCAATCCAGCTCTCCAGCGCCGCCGCGGCGACGGCCGGCAAATGGCATCGCGACGAAGGGATCTACCTCCTCTGGGGTCCCGGCGTCGAGGCCACGGCCCGACGGGACCATGGCGAGGTGGCGCAAACCTGCTCCACGCTGCTGGCGCTGCTCGGATTGCCGGCGGGACGCGGCGTCGCGGGACCTCCGTTGCCGGGAGTGGAGCACGTCCCCTCCCCGCTCGCCGACTACCGGGCGCGCTACAAGCCCTACCAGCCGGAAATGAAGGCGGACGAGACGGCGAACGAGGAGGAGATCGCCAAGCTGCGGGCGCTCGGCTATCTCGGCTCGCGCGAAGGCACAACGCCGGCTCCCGCCGGATCGACGCGCACCGCCGGCTCCTACAACAACGAGGGATTGCTGCGGCGCGAGCGCGGCGAGATGGACGCCGCGGCCAAGGCCTTCGAACAGGCTCTCACCCTCGACGTGGGCAACGCCGCCGCGCTGTGGAACCTGAGCGATCTCCTCCACGCCGAACGCCGGGACCTCGACCGCTCGGACGACCTGCTGCTGCGCGCCATGGAGGGCGGCCTTCCCGAGGGCATCGACTACACCGTCGGCCGCACCGTCGCCTACGCCCGCGGCGGCGAGGCGGCGCGCGGCTTGAAGCTGCTCGACCGCGCCCTGGCGGCGAAGCCGGATGAGCCCCGGCTCCACCTGCTGCGCGGCCGCTATCGCCTGCAGCGCCACCAGTGCGAGAAGGCCCTCGGCGACTTCGAGAGCGCTGCCCGCAGCGAGCCCCGCAACGCCCTGGCGCAGAGCTCCGTGGGGCTCGCCCGCCTCTGCATCGGCGACGGCGAAGGCGCCGCCCGCGCCTTCCGCCGCTCGCTCCAGCTCGATCCCGACCAGCCGGAGATCCGCCGCGCCCTCGGCCAGATCGGAGCGCAATAACCTCATGCGTCTGCGCTTTGTCCTCGCTGTCCCTGCTGTCCTCGGTGTCCTTGCTCTCCCCCTCGCCGCCCAGGATTTCCCCGCCCTCGGCCGCGAGATCGAATCGCTGGTGAGGGAGAAGTTCTACGACGCCGCGCGCGGTGAGCGCTGGGCGTCCGAGAACGCCGGCTACGCGGTGGAGATCCGGGACGCCGAAACCTTCCGTCGCGAGACGCGCCGCCGGCTCGCGGCGCTGGGCGCCTCGCACACCGAGTACTACACGCCAGAGGATCCCGGCTACCGCGATCTCCTTTCTATTTTCGAGCCGGTGCTCCATCGCAGTGGTGAAGGAGAGAGCCTTGGCCTCGCCGCCGCCGAGCGCGAGGACGGCTGGTTCGTGGCGCGGGTGTTCGCCGGCGGTCCCGCCGAGGCGGCCGGCCTGCGGCGCGGCGACCGGCTCGTGTCCTTGGACGGCGCGCCCTTCAAGCCGGTCCTTCACGGGAAGGCGGGACGGCCGATCCTGCTGGAGATTCAAAGCTCGCGAAACGGGCCTTCCCGGACGGTCACGGTCACTTCACGGACGATCGATCCGAAGAAGGAGTGGCTGGAGGCGCAGATCGGCGGTACTCGCGTCATCGAGCGCAACGGCCGCCGCATGGGTTACGTTCCGGTGTGGTCCTGCGCGGGAGTCGAGGTCGAAGAAACCTTGCGGGAAGCCCTCGCGGAGAAGCTCGCGGAGGCCGAGGCCCTGGTGCTCGATCTGCGCGGCGGTTGGGGCGGCTGCGATCCGGCGCTCGTCGGCCTCTTCGATCCCGCCGTGCCGGACCTCACGCGCATCGACCGCCAGGGAAAGAGCACG
>DATBGJ010000716.1:0-6918 GCA_036558045.1 Thermoanaerobaculia bacterium | reverse complement strand
AGGTCTGGGCGTCGCGCAGTCTCCCCAGAAGGCTGCAGACCCGTCCCAGCTCCGTCAGGGTCGTGGCTTCCCCTTCGGCATCGCCCACCTCGCGCCGCAGCCGCAGGGCCTGCTCGTACTGCGAGAGCGCGCGCGACGGCTCGCCCAGAGCTTGATAGAGAAGGCCCAGGTTGTGCAGGACCACCGCCTCCCAGCGGCGGTCCTCCAGCGCGCGGAAGGCCTCCAGCGCCTCGCCGAAATGGAGGAAAGCCTGCTGATAATCCCCCAGATCCCGGTAGAGCAATCCGAGGTGGTTCAAGGTCCGCGCCTCTCCCGTCCGATCGCCGGCGGCGCGCATCCCTTCGAGGACCTGCCGATAGGACTCCAGCGCGCGCTCGGGCTCTCCCAGCACGTCGTAGGCCCGGCCGACGTTCAACAGGGCCGAGCCCTCCAGCGAGCGCGCCTGCACCTCCCGCAGGATCGGGATCGCCTCGCCGTAGCAGGCGACGCCTTGGCGGATCTCGCCTCGCGAGAGGTCCATCAGACAGAGGTTGCTGCGGGAGACACCCTCGCCGTAGCGGTCGCCGGTCTCGCGATAGAGAGCGAGGGCCTTCTCGAACGCGGCCCGGCCTGCCGCGCTCTCGCCGAGCAGCCAGCGGTCGAGGCCGATCTCGTTCCAGGTGTTCCCTTCCCACAGCCGGTCGCCGAGGGACCGCCAGAGCGGCAGCACCTCCTCTCCGTAGGCGAGGGCCTGGCGGTTGTCGTTGACTAGGCGGGCCAGCACGCACAAGGCGTAGAGAGCCCGCGCCTCTTCGCGTCGGTCGCCGAGAGACCGCCATTCTTCGCGGGCCCGGATCTGCTCGGCGAGGGCCCGGCGCCGCGCCTCCGCGCCGCCTTCCAGATATCGCTCGCCGGCGCGGGATACGGCCTGCTCGGCGGCGATGCGGCGGCGCTCCACCTCGGCGACTTGGATCTCATAACGCCCAGGCGGCGCCGCCGGTTCCCTGGCGCGGACTTCGAGCGTGTAAGGACCGGAGGATTCCGGCGCGATCAGCGCCGTCTCCAGCCCCTGGCGGTCCGTCGGGCTGTCGACGGCGGCGAGGCGCCGGCCGTCCGGCGCCCGCACCTCCAGCGTCACGTCGATTCCGCGCTGCTCCACCGCCACGCGCCAGGCCCGCCCGGCCGCCAGCTCGATTTTGAACAGGTGAGATTCGCCCGCCGCGATCTCCCGCTCGACCGGCGTTTCAGGAGCGAGGACCGGCGCGTCCGCACCGGCGGCTGCACCGAGGACGAAGAGAGAGAAAAACCACAGGCAGGGCATCAGGAGGCTTGGGAGCCGATCGCCCGCCGGATCTTCGCCTGCACCTGCCGGCGCGCCGCGTCGTCGCGGTAGGGCGAGCGTTTCCAGAGGAGCTTGGCGGAGAAGAGGCCGTCGCCCTGCCAGCGCGGCACGACGTGGACGTGCAGGTGCGGCACGCTCTGGCTGATCCTGTTGTTGACCGCCACGAACGAGCCCTGCGCCTCCAATCCCTGCTCGACGGCGCGCGCCAGGATCTGTACGTCGTGGAAGTACGGCGCCAGGAGATCCGCGGGCAGATCCGGCAGCGTCTCGACGTGGACTTTCGGCACCAGCAGGCAGTGCCCGGCGAGCAGCGGGCGGTGGTCGAGGAACGCCATGGCGGTCTCGTCCTCGAAGACCACCGCCGCCTCGACCTCGCCGCGGACGATGCCGCAGAAGACGCAGGCCTTGGCCACGGCGCTCAGGGGGCGGCGGCGGCGCCCTGCCGCTCGGTCCCGATCCAGCGGTCGACGTTGGATTCGAGGACGTTGAGCGGCACCGAGCCGTTGCCCAGCACCACGTCATGGAACGCGCGCAGGTCGAAGCGCTCTCCGAGGGTCTGCTCGGCCCGCTTCCGCAGCTCCTTGATCTTCAGCTCGCCGAGCTTGTAGGAGAGCGCCTGGGCCGGCCAGGAGATGTAGCGGTCCACTTCCGTCTCCACCTCGTGCAGGGGCAGCGCCGTGTGCGAGGCGAGATAGTCGATCGCCTGCTGGCGCGTCCAACCCTTGACGTGCACGCCGGTGTCCACCACCAGCCGGCAGGCGCGCCACATCTCGTAGGTCAGCCGGCCGAAGTCGCTGTACGGGTCCGTGTAGAAGCCCATCTCCTTGCCCAGCCACTCCGAGTAGAGTCCCCAGCCCTCGCCGAAGGCCGAGATGTAGGAGAAGCGCCGGAAGTTCGGCAGGTCCGCCAGCTCGCGGCTGCGGGCGATCTGCAGATGGTGCCCCGGCACCGCCTCGTGCAGGGTGAGCGCCTCCAGGTTGTAGAGCGGGCGGTTCTGGAGCATGTAGGTGTTGACCCAGTAGATGCCGGGCTGAACGCTGCCCTCCGGGGCCTCGACGTAGCGGCCGGAGGTGTACTTGGGCGCGATGTCCGGCGGCACCGGCAGCACGGTGTACGGCAGCCGCGGCAGGGTCTTGAAGAAGGCCGGCAGCTTGCCGTCGATGCGCTTGGCGATCCACGCCGCCCGCTGCAGCAGCTCGTCGGGCGTCTTGGTGTAGAAGCGCGGATCGGTGCGCAGGAACTGGAGGAAGGCCGCGAAGTCTCCCTGGAAGCCCACCTTCTTCATCACCGCGTTCATCTCGGCCGAGATGCGCCCCACCTCCTTGAGGCCGAGCTGGTGGATCTCCTCCGGCGGCAGGTCGAGGCTGGTGAACTCGCGGATCTTCTGCGCGTAGAAGGCGCGGCCGTTCGGCAGCTCCAAGGCGCCGAGCGTCTGGCGGGCGTGCGGCAGATACTCCCGGCGGAAGAAGTCGAGGAACTCCCGGTAACCGGCGATGGCGCCGTCGGTCACGGCGGCCCGGCCTTCCTGGCGCAGGCGCTCGCGCGCGCTCTCCGGCACCGTGAACGGAAATTTCTCGAACGGTGCCCAGAAGACGCTCTTCGCAACGTCGTCCACCACGTGGGCCGAGATCGTCCCCTCGTAGCCTTCGAGAGTGGCGCGCGGCACCGTCATGCCGCTCTTGATGCCGAGCCGCATCAGCTCGATCTGCTCCCGCACGTAGCGCGGCCAGGCCTTCAGGCGGCTGATGTAGCTCTCGTAGTCCTTCACCGTGGCGAGCGGCACCTCCTCGGGTAGCCGGGAGAAGGCGGTGTGGAATCCCGAGTCGGCGTTGATCGGCATCTGGTAGTCGCCGAGCTCGAAGTCGGCGACGCGGTTCTCGAGCTGCCGGCGGAAGATCTCGTAGCTCACCTGCTCCGCGGCCGGAAGCTGGCCGCGGTCGATGGCCTTCAGCTCGTCGAGGAAGGCCCTCGTCGCCGCCGTCTGCCGCTCCAGGTCGGCCATGGTCGCGGAGGGCAGCCGGTCGTCGTATTCGTGGCGGCCCACGGAGGTGGCGAAGAGCGGGTCCTCCTTGAGCCGGAACTCCCACTCGCGGTCGAACAGGCCGTGGAGCTTGGCGACCTCGTCCGCGACGGCGGGGATGGGCAGCAGGAGCAGGGTCAGGAAAACAAGAGAGCGTTTCATGGCGGAAGACTCCCTGGGATCGGTTCAAGTCGAACGCAGTCTACCCCGGACCCGATTTCCGCGCGATTCCGTCTATTTCCGCACCGCGTCGCGGATCTCGCGCAGGAGGACGATCTCCTCCGCGGGCGCCGGCGGCGCGGCCGGGGCCTCTTCCTCCTTGCGGCGCATGCGGTTGATCGCCTTCACCATGAGGAAGATGACCCAGACGACGATGAGGAAGTTCACCACCGCCTGCAGGAAGTTGCCATAGTTGAGCGTCGGCGCGCCCGCCGCCTTGGCCGCCGCCAGCGTCGGGTAATTCCCGGGGCCCAGGTTGACGAAGAGGCTGGTGAAGTCGGCGCCCCCCAGCAGCAGGCCGATGGGAGGCATGATGACGTCGTCGACGAGGGAGGAGACGATCTTGCCGAAAGCGCCGCCGACGATGACGCCCACCGCCAGATCGATGGCATTGCCCTTGACGGCGAACTCGCGGAACTCCTGGATCAGCCCCATGGCGCGTTCTCCTTTCCTGGGTAGAATGAAGAGTCATGACACAACCTATCACCATCGACCCCGACGAGGCATGGCCCAGCCTGCCGCTCCAGGCCTGGCAGGACACCTACGCCACGTTCCACATGTGGGCGCAGATCGTCGGCAAGACGCGGCTCGCCCTGAGCCCCATGGTGAACCACTGGTGGAACGTCACCTTCTACGTCACCCCGCGGGGGCTCACCACGTCACCCATGCCGTACGGCGACCGGACGTTCGCGGTGGACTTCGACTTCGTCGACCACGCGCTGGTGGTACGGGCGAGCGACGGCGCGACGGACGGGCTGCCGCTGGTGCCGCAATCCGTGGCCGATTTCTATCGGGATTATCAGACGCTCCTGCTCAACCTCGATCTGGACGTGCGGATCTGGCCGCATCCGGTCGAGGTCGAGCGCGCCATACCCTTCGCCGAGGACCGGGAGCACGCTTCCTACGATCCGCTGTATGCCCACCGCTTCTGGCGCGTCTTATCCCAGGCCGACCGGGTGATGCAGCGTTTCCGCGGCCGCTTCCTCGGCAAGTGCAGCCCGGTGCATTTCTTCTGGGGAGCCTGCGATCTGGCGGTCACCCGCTTCTCCGGCCGCACCGCGCCGGAGCACCCGGGCGGCGCTCCCAACGTGGGAGATTGGGTGATGAAGGAGGGCTACTCTCACGAGCTCAGCAGTTGCGGTTTCTGGCCGGGCGGAGGTCCGATCGCGGAGCCGGTGTTCTACGCCTACGCCTATCCCGAGCCTGCCGGCTTCGCGGAGGCTCCGCTCCAGCCGCGGGAGGCCTACTACGACCAGAACATGCGGGAGTTCATCCTGCCCTACGAAGCTGTGCGCACGGCCGCGAATCCGGACGAGGCTCTACTGGCTTTCCTGCAGAGCACCTACGAGGCGACCGCGAACCTGGGGCAGTGGGACCGCGAGGCTTTGGAGCGCTAACCCAAGTCAGTCAACTCCGGGTAGCAGCGAGGGGAAGTCGAGCCCGGAGGTTGTTGTAGCCGACGACGTAGCAATACAGGCTCGCTGGAACGAAATGGATTTCGATCCCCTCGAAGGTTTGGACCGTCCGCACGGTCCTCGACGTCACCGTGACCTCGGCAAGTCCGTTCGAATGGCAGAATTGGACGACGCTCTTGAGCTCGCCGGGCCGTTCCGCGAACCGGTCGGTCCATTTCACCTCCACAGCCCAGCTCGGCTTCTGCCGGCGATTGAGCTGGACGATGTCGACCTCGCCATTGTCCCAACGGGCGTAATGAAGGTTCGGCCCGGCATGGAACCACTGGGCGAAGATGGCCGTCTCCGTGAGGCTCCCGATCGCTTCATCGTCCGCATCGATGGGAGAGAACAACGCGCTGCGCATCGACGGATTGGTAAGGTAGACCTTGAAGAAGTTTGCCCGCTGGAAGCGCTTGGAGCTGCGGTCGATCCGGTGTACCACTTTGATCAGAAAGGCGGCTTCGAGATACTCGATGTAACGCTTGATCGTATTCTTGGCAACGCCGGAGTTACGGGAGAGCTGTTCCAGAGAGACCTCGTTGGCGGTATTGAAGGCCAAGGTCGTGAAGAGGTGATTGAGCTCCTGGATGTCTTCGATGCCGTAAAGGCCCGGCAGGTCCCGCAGCAAGACCTTGTCGATGATATCTCCCTTGACGAATCGCGCCGGGTCCGACTGGATCGTCTCTGAGAACATGACCTCGGGATAGCCGCCGAAGTTCAGATAGTGGACGAAGCTCTGGTTGAGCCGCTCGATGTCCACGATCTTCGAAAGTTCCTCGTTCTCCTCGTCCACCTCCACCAAGCCCGCTTCGCCGAGCAGGTCGAGGTACTCGTAGAACGTGAGCGGAGGGAGGAGAAAGTCCGTGAACCGGCCCGCGCCCGACTCGTTGCTCTTCAGTCGCAGCGCCGCGGCGGCCGATCCCGAAGCCAGGAACTTGACGCCTGGATAGCTGTCCACCAGAGACTTCAGGTGAACCTCCCAATTCTTCAGGTACTGGATCTCGTCGAAGAAAACGAACACCCCTCCGGCGGCGAGATCCACCTGGGCCGCCTCGACGTAGAAATCGAGGAGATCCTGAAGGCCGCAGCCGTTGTAGAGAGGGTGATCGACCGACAGGTAGCAGAGTCGGGACGGAGCGCATCCGCCATCGATGAGTTTCTGGATCGTATGGTGAATGAGGACGGTTTTCCCCACCCGCCGAGGCCCCATCAAGAGGACCGCCCGACGGATGGACCGATCCGTTGCCAGGGGCCAGAGAAGATCGAAATAGGCCCTGCGGCGGAGGCGGAGGTAATGAGCGGGAATCTGGCGGGGCTCCTCCCACCAGCCGTTCTCTGCCTGCACGCGCCGCAGTACCTGTTCTCTCGGGATCGTTCTCATCAAGTCCTGCCGGGCCTGGCGATCTGGCGTCAAGGCCACAATAAGATCAGGATGTTGATCTTAGCAGGATTATAGCCCCTCCTGCCAGCCCTGAGCGCCGATCAACGGCACGAAGCGTACGGCGCCCAGGTCCTCACGGGCGCAGGAGCCATCCTCGCGGCGGCGCACACGGATCAGGTTCTGGGTGCGCGGGTCCGGCCCGATCGGGATCACCAGCCGGCCGCTCACGGCGAGCTGCTCGAGCAGGGCCGGCGGCACCTCCGGCCCGCCGGCGGCGACGACGATGCCGTCATAAGGCGCGTGCTCCGACCAGCCGAGGGTGCCGTCGCCGTGGATGATGTGGACGTTCGTGTAGCCGAGCCTCTGCATGCGCTCCCGCGCCTGCCGGGCGAGCGTCTCGTGCCTCTCGACGGCCCAGACCTCGCCGGCGATGCGGGAGAGCACGGCCGCGGCATACCCCGAACCGGCCCCGATCTCCAGCACCTTGTCCGCGAGCCCGAGCTCCAGCGCCTCGGCCATCAGC
>DATBGJ010000715.1:0-6482 GCA_036558045.1 Thermoanaerobaculia bacterium | reverse complement strand
TCCGGAATTGCCGGCAGATTCCCTCGCAACCGGCCGACGCGGACCGCTCTTTCCTCGAGCAGGCGGACCTCATCCTGCTCGCCGGCGGCGACGTGCGGCGGGGCTGGGACGTCTTCGTCAAGAACGGCCTCAAGGAACGGCTCGCCGCCCGCTACTACGCCGGCGCGGTGATGGTGGGCGTCTCCGCCGGGGCCGTACAGCTCGGGCTCAAGGGATGGGAGGAAGACGGCTCCGGCCTCTTCGACACCCTCAGCCTGGTGCCGTTCGTAGTGGACGTGCACGACGAGCCTTCGTGGTCCCGCCTCACCGCCGCCGTTGCCGGATCGGGTGAGCACGCGCGCGGCTTCGGCGTTCCCACCGGCGGCGGCGCCCTCTATCATCCCGACTACTCCGTGGAGCCCGTCCGCCATCCGCTCACCGAGGTGGAGCTCACGCCGGGCGGACCGCGCCAGGCGCTGCTCTTTCCAGGCCAGGGCGGGAAGCCGGCCGGCGACGAGCCCCAGGTGCTCAGCGAGGAGGAGATCCTCGAGCGCGCGCTGCGGGATCTCGGCGGCTCCGAGCCGGACTCTTCCGTCAACTGAACGATGAGGCTCTATGCGCTGGCGGACCTGCATCTCCGCTACGAGGTCACCCGCCGGGCGCTGCAAAACCTGCGGCCGCATCCCGGCGATTGGCTGATCCTGGCCGGCGACGTCGGCGAGACCGAAGAGCATCTCCGCTTCGCCCTCGGAATCCTCGCCCAGCGCTTCGCCCGCCTGCTGTGGGTGCCGGGCAATCACGACCTGTGGACGATCCCGACCCTGCCCGGCGACCTGCGGGGCGAGGCGAAGTACGAGCGCCTCGTGGAGATCTGCCGCGAATTCGGGGTGCTCACTCCCGAGGACCCCTACGTGACCTGGCCGGGCGAGGGCGGGCCGATCATCCTGGCTCCCCTCTTCCTCCTCTACGACTACACCTTCCGTCCCGACGAGGTGCCAGTCGAGCGGGCGGTGGAGTGGGCGGCCGAGGAGAACCTGCTCTGCTCCGACGAGGTCCTGCTCCATCCGGACCCCTATCCGTCAAAGCCCGACTGGTGTCACGCCCGCGTGCGCGCCGCCGAGCCGCGGCTCGCCGAAGCCGCCGCGCGGGCGCCGCTCGTCATCGTCAATCACTTCCCGCTGCGCCAGGATCTCGCGGTGCTGCCGCGCATCCCCCGCTTCTCCATCTGGTGCGGCACCCGCGAGACCGAGGACTGGCACCTCCGCTACCGCGCCGAGGCCGTGATCTACGGCCACCTCCACATCCGCGCCACCCACTGGCGCGACGGCGTCCGCTTCGAAGAGGTCTCGCTGGGATATCCCCAGAACTGGGACCCCAGCCGCGGAATCGCGCCGTATCTGCGGCAGATCCTGCCTCATCCCTTTGACCCACTCGACGGCGACGGCTAGACTTCGGATAGCCGCAGGAGGGGCGAATGATGATCGCCAAGGTTCAGAAATGGGGTAACAGTCAAGGGCTTCTGCTGAACAAGGATCTGCTCAGCGAGGCCGAGATCGAAGTCGGAGACGAAGTGGACGTGGTGGTGCGCGAGGGTGCCTTGGTCGTGAGGCCTGTTCGCCGCGTGCGAGGCGGGCACGACCTGCGCGAGCTCGTGCGCCGCATCCCCAAGGACTACAAGCCGGAGGAGGTGGACTGGGGTCCCCCGTCGGCCGCGAGGTCTGGTGATGGCGGAGTGCATCCCTCGCAAAGGAGACCTCCTCGTTCTCACCTTTGACCACTAGGCAGGTCACGAGCAACGGGGGCGCCGGCCCGCCCTCGTGGTCAGCAACGACCTCTTCAACAAACATACGGGTTTCTGCATCGCCTGTCCCATCACCAACACCCGCCGCGACCATCCTTTCCATATACCGATTCCCGAGGGCCAGCCGGTCACCGGCTTCGTCATGGTCGAACAGGTCAAGTCGATCGACTTTCGTTCTTGGGGAGCGAGGCGCATCGGAAGGGCTCCGGTCCAGGTCCTGGAGGAAGCGCTTTCGATTCTCGATGCGTGCATCTACTGAGTGCTGGCGCAAATCCCTGCTTAGGTGCTCGGGCAACTCGTGGACCCGAGCTGCTGCTCGAGATCAAGCGGCTTGTTCCTCGTTCTGGATGAGCACTGTAGGCTTAACCGCCCTCGGCGGTACCCGGTGGACCCTGTTTCTTCAGGATCTCGACGAGCCTGAACCCGTTGGCTTCAAGAAGTCGGACCAGCTCGCTGAACTTCATTCAGCCTCTGGGTCGAAGAGACTTACCCCGTGCAGCGACTGATCGAGCGAGCATTGCGTTTGACGAGGAGGTCCAGGGCCGCATATGATTTTTACGACCTTTCGAAGAACATACGGCAGAACGGGGGTACCGCCGTGCCGAACACTCCACAGGCGTCCGCCGAAACGAACCGTCTCCTCGTCAAGCTCCGTCCCTCGAACGCTCTGCGGGCCGCGGAGTCGCGCGTCAACCTGCAGCCGCTGTACGAGACACCACCGGCAGCGGCGGCGGGCGGCTTCGGCTTGGACACAGCGGCTCCGCAGTGGTTCCTCGCCGAGATGCCGGAAGGAGCGCCGACGCCGTGGGACACCGCGCACGCGCAGATCGCCGGGCAGCTCGGCGTTTCCGAGTCGGACGTCGTCTTCGCCGAGCCCGACATCGTCCACAACGTCTACCGGGATGCCAACGAGGAGGAGGTCGGCCAGGCCTTCGCCGTCGGCGAGAACTGCGAGGCCAACCCGCAGGACAATACGCACGGCAAGGCGGCGGTTCTCAACACCTTCGCCTGGCACCTCGGCGACGCTTTCACACAGCTCGGCAAGGCGCGCGAGGAGGTGGAATTCACGCCTCCACGGACGCGCATCGCGCACATCGATACCGGGTACTACCCTAAGCATGAAACCGTACCCAAGCACGTCCTGGACAAGCTGCAAAGGAATTTCTCCAGCGACGATCCGAACAGCCTGCAGGGCCCTTCGAGCCATGGCACCGGCACCCTGAGCATCCTCGCCGGCGGCATGGTCTCGGCGTTCGGCGTCGTTCTCGGCGGCGCGCCCGAGGCGGAGGTCCTGCCGATGCGCGTCGCCGACAACGTCGTCCTCCTGCGCACGAGCGCGATGGCGCGCGCGCTGGCCTACGCCGTCGAGCAGCGCTGCGACGTGGTCACGATGAGCCTGGGCGGCGTGCCCTCGCGGGCCTGGGCGGAGGCGGTGGACGCCGCTTATGAGGCGGGCGTCTGCATCTGCGCCGCGGCCGGGAACCACATCGGCGTCCTGCCGCCGCGCACGCTCGTCTATCCGGCGCGCTTCAGCCGCGTCATCGCCGTCTGCGGCGTCATGGCCAACGGCAAGCCGTACGCCGGGCTGACCGGGTTGCAGACGCTCGAAGGCAGCTTCGGTCCCGACTCGGCGATGAAGGCGGCCATCGCCACCTACACGCCCAACATCCCCTGGGCGCGTTTCGGCTGCGACAAAGTCGTGCGCCTGAACGGCGAGGGGACCTCCGCCGCCACGCCGCAGGTGGCCGCCGCCGTCGCCCTCTGGTTCGAGAAGTACAAAAGCATGCTGCCGCGCGACTGGCGCCGCGTCGAGGCCGTGCGCAACGCCCTCTTCAGCACGGCGAAGAAGGGGGACAAGGAGCACTTCGGCAACGGCATCCTCCAGGCGCGCTCGGCGCTCGGCGTCAAGCCCGTTCTCGGACTGCCGAAGAGCGAGGCGTCCACCACCTCGTTCGCCTTCCTCCGCCTCGTCACCGGCCTCGGCCTCGCCGAGCCGCCGCCGCGCGAGCAGATGTTCAACGTCGAGCTCGCGCAGCGCTGGCTGGTCAACGAGGAGCTGCAGGAGATCGTGCCGGACCCCGAAGCGACCACCCGTCTGGAAGGGGAGAAGCTGCGCCGTTTCATGGCCGCCGTCATCGAGGACAAGGGAGCCTCGCTCGCCCTGCGCAAGCACGTCGCGGCGCGCTATCCGGTGGCCGCCGGCGAATCCGCGCCGCGGACGGACCGGTCGAAGGACGTCATCCTGGCGATCCCCCCGGCCTGCGACTCGCAGCCCGCGCCCCGCAACCCGCCGTACCGCCGCGTCCGCGTCTACGCCGTGGATCCCAGCCTCTCGACGCGGCTCGCCACCGCCGGCATCAACGAGGTGTCGCTCAAGATCCGCTGGGAGGATCTCGAAAGAGGGCCGGCCGGCGAGTACCTCGCCGTCGAGGACGTGGACGCCGCGAACAAGCATTACGCGCCCGTGGACCTCGACGATCCGAAGCTGCTCGCGCAGGACGGCTGGGCGCCTTCGGAGGGCAATCCGCAGTTTCACCAGCAGATGGTCTACGCCGTGGCGATGAAGACCATCGAGCACTTCGAGAAGGCCCTCGGCCGCCCCGTCCTCTGGCGGCCCCGGCCGAATCCGAAAAACGCCAACGACGACCGCGGCTTCATCCAGCGGCTCGCCGTGCGGCCGCACGCCCTCCGGCAGGCCAACGCCTTCTACAGCCCGCAGGAGGTGGCGCTCCTCTTCGGCTACTTCGATGCGGCGGCGGACGACCCCGGCGACCACATGCCCGGCAGCCGCATCTTCTCCTGCCTCTCGCACGACATCATCGCCCACGAGACCACCCACGCCATCCTCGACGGCATGCACCGGCGCTTCAACGAGCCGACCAATCTCGACGTGCTGGCGTTTCACGAGGCCTTCGCCGACATCGTCGCCCTGCTGCAGCACTTCACCATGCCGGAGGTCCTGGAGAGCGAGATCGCCCACACGCGCGGCGACATCAAAGCGGAGTCCATGCTCGGCAGCCTCGCCGTCCAGTTCGGCTACGCGACGGGCGGCCGCGGGGCCTTGCGCAACGCCATCGGCAGGTTCGAGAACGGCGCCTGGAAGCGCTTCGCGCCCGATCCCGAGGACTTGCAGAAACGCCAGACGCCGCACTCGCGCGGGGCGGTCCTCGTCGCCGCGGTCTTCGACGCCTTCATCGCCATCTACGAAGAGCGCATCGCCGACCTGCTCCGCCTCTACACCGGCGGCACCGGCGTGCTGCCGAGCGGCGCGATCCATCCCGACCTCGTGCACCGCCTCGCCGACGAGGCGGCGAAGTCCGCCAGCCACGTCCTCAGCATGTGCATCCGCGCCCTCGATTACCTGCCGCCCGTGGACGTGACCTTCTTCGAGTACCTGCGCGCCCTCATCACCGCCGACTACGACCTCGTCAGCGACGACCGCCACAACTACCGCGTCGCCTTCGTCGAAGCCTTCCGCCGGCGCGGCATCTATCCTTTGAACCTCGACGACCCGACCCGCAACACGCTGCGCACGCTCTCGGTGGACACCCTGCGCTGGCAGGGCTTGGACGAGACCAGGGTTCCCAAGGAGGTGCGGGCGGCCATCCAGGGCGGCGTCGTCGAAGGGCTGAAGGAGTACGTCAACGCCTGCTTCTACCTGGAGAACCGCGAGGAGCTGTTCCACGTCACGCGGAAGCAGCGGCGCACCCTCCACACCCAGCTCGCGGCCGCTTTCAAGAGGGTGCCGGAGTTCGCCGACGAGCTGGGGCTCGACCCGGCGCTGAAATTCGAGGTGCACGAGCTGCGCCGGGCGATGCGCGTCAGCCCCGACGGCCGGCACATCCCTCAGCTCGTCGTCGCGCTGACGCAGACCCTCAAGGTCAAGGGGGACAAGCGGAGCGGCACGCCGCCCCACTTCTTCCGCGGCGGCTCGACGCTCATCGTCGACCTGTCAGTCCCCGAGGTCAAGTACACGATCTTCAAGAGGATCGCGAGCAGAGAGCGGCAGGACCGCACCGCCGCCTTCGTCCGCCAGGCCATGGCCGACCCGCTGCGCGCGCTCTTCTTTGCCGCCGACCGGCCCGAGCCCTTCGCCGCCCTCCACGCGCTGGCCGACGAGGGCGTCTAGGACCGCGCCTCGTCCCGCAGACCGAGGCGCACCAGGATGACCGACAGCACTCCCATCGTGCCGTCCGACAGCGGGAAGGTCCAGAACCCCGAGGGCAGGCTGGCGCCGATCGTCACCAGGTAGACGATCCACGAGGCCGCGGCGAACACCCGGCTCCAGGCGGTCAGCCAGGTGTAGAGCCGGTCGCGCAACGGGTCCCGGGCGGCGGGAAAGTAGAAGGCCGCGTTGAGGAGCAGCAGCATCCCCGTGTTGAACAGCCACGGATCGCCGCCGTAGTCCACCGTGCCTCCCGTCGTCGCGTTGTTGAGCAAAGCTGGATAGAAGACCGACGACAGTAAGAAGGTCAGGTTGGTCAGGATGCCGATGAAGGTGATGACCCGGAAAGCCTTGAGATAGCCGTTCATAGTTCCTCCCGCCTCAGAACGTCTTCATGTATTCGACGATCGCGTCCTTCTCCTGCGGCGAGAGCTGCGTGCCCCAGAGGTGCCCCTGGTTGCCGTTGCCCGGCAGCTTCGTGTCGTAGAGGAAATACTTGTACTTCTTGTCCGCCGCGACGCTGTAGACGAAGCCCAG
>DATBGJ010000714.1:0-4473 GCA_036558045.1 Thermoanaerobaculia bacterium | reverse complement strand
TGGCGTCGCCGCCCGCGCCGCAGCCGAAGCAGTAGAAGAGCCCCTGGGTGGGATCGACGCTGAACGACGGCGTCTTCTCCTTGTGGATCGGGCAGAGACCCTGGTAATTACGCCCGGCCTTGCGCAGGCGGGTATGGTCGGAGGCGATGGAGACGATGTCCGCCGCGTCGCGCACCGCCTGCACGAGCTGCGGGGTGAGGTTGACGTTGGCTAGGGGCATGGGGTCTCGCTACAGGGGTCCTTGCTGGTTGAAACGTTCTGCGCTTCGAAGCCTCACCCCCCGGCCCCCTCTCCAGCGGAGCTGGAGAGGGGGGACGAAACAGAACGGACAAGGCTCGTAGGGTGCGCTATGCGCACCTTCACCGTTTCTGGTGCGCACAGCGCACCTACATGCTTCGCTGTCTCGGAAATCTCTCCCCCCTCTCCAGCTCCGCTGGAGAGGGGGTCAGGGGGTGAGGTCTCGAAGGGTAGACCGCCCCAATCAGCAACGCCCGCCTGAACCACCTCACGCCCCCCTGAACGTCACCACCGTAGCCCCATCCCCACCCTCATTGGGCGCCCCCGCCCGCACCTCGGCGATTCCCCGGTGGCCGCGCAGGTGCTCGCGCACGGCCTGACGCAGGCGGCCGGAGCCGTGGCCGTGGATGACGCGCACCTGCCGCCGCGAGGCGAGCAGCGCCCGGTCGAGATACGAATCCAACTGCTCCAGCGCCGGCTCGACGCGCAGGCCGATGAGGTTGAGCTCCGGCGGCACCGCCGCGGCCTCGTCGAGGTCGCCGGGTTGCGGCCGCGCCTCGCGTACTTTCTCCCGCTCTCTTCCTGAAGGTGCCTCCGCGGCGGCCGCGGGAGCCAGCTCCTCCGGCCGGCAGCGCACGCGCTTGCCGCGCACCAGAACCTGCGCCCGCCCGTCCTCCAGCTTCTCCAGCGCGCCCTGCCAGCCGAGCCCCAGATGACGGACCGGCGCCCCCACCACCAGCGGGCCCGCGGGCTCGGGCGCCGCCTCTCCAAAGGTAGGCGCCGCGGCGAAGAGGCTCTCAACAGCCTCGGCGGCCAGGCCGCGCCGCCGCCCCTCCTCGAAGCGCTCGCGCAGACGGCTCTCCTCGCGGCGCAGGCGCTCCGTCGTGTCGCGCCGGAAGGCGTCCAGCTCCGCCTTCATCTTCTTGCCGACGCTTCGGCGCTCCTCCTCCAGCGCCGACCGCTCGTCGGCCAGTCGGCGGCGGAGCTTGGCGGCGTCGGCGTGCTCGGTCTCCAGGCGGTCGCGGGTCTCGGCCAGCTCCTGGCGCACCCGCTCGACCTCGGCGATCAGGCGGCGGAGGTCGCGGTGCTCGGAGCCCAGGCGAGCCTCGGCGCGGTCGAGCCATGCCGCCGGCAGCCCCAGGCGGCGGGCGAGCGCCAGGGCCTCGCTCGCTCCCGGCGGACCGGGGACGAGCCGGAAGGTCGGCCGCCCGGTCGCCGGATCGAACTCCATGGCCGCGCACGCGGCGCCGTCGAGCTCCAGCGCCGCCGCGGCGAGCTGCGCCAGGTGCGTCGTGATCACCCCGAGGCTGCGTTTCTCCAGCAGCCCTTCGAGCAGCGCCACGGCGAGCGCCGAGCCTTCCTCCGGATCGGTCCCCGAGCCCAGCTCGTCGAGGAGGATGAGGCTGTCCGGCCCCGCCCCCTCCCACGCCTCCTTCAGCCGCAGCAGCCGGCCGCTGAAGGTGGAGCGGTCGGCGAGCAGGTCCTGCTCGTCCCCCACCGTCGCCACCAGGCGCGCGAGGAACGGCACGCGGCTTCCCGGCGCCGCGGGGATGGGCAGGCCGCACTGCGCGAGCAGCGCCAGGATGCCCGCCGTCTTGAGCGCCACCGTCTTGCCGCCGGCGTTCGGACCGGTGACCACGAGGATGCGGCGGTCCGGCGCGAGCTCGACGTCGAGCGGCACGATGTCCCCCGAGTGACCCGCCTGGCCGAGAGCCTCCTCGCGCACCTCGGCGAGGCAGGGATCGAGCAGCGGATGCCGCGCCGCGCGGAGCCGCAGGTCGTGCCGCGCCCCGATCTCGGGGAGGCTCGCGCCGCAGCGCTCGCCGAAGCGCGCCGCGGCCTGCAGCAGGTCGAGGTCGGCGAGGAAGCCGGCATGCTCGCGCAACGCCGGCAGCGCCTCGCGGGCCGCCTCGATCAGCTCCACCAGGATCCGCCGCCGCTCCGCCTCCTCGTCCTCGACGGACTGCTGCAGCGAGTTGTTCGACTCGACGACGTGCAGCGGCTCGAAGTAGAGGCTGCGGCCGGTTGCCGAGCGGCCGTGGACGAGGCCGCCGCCGCGCCCGCGCGCGCCGGCCTGCAGCATCACCACCAGACGGCCGCCGCGCAGCGGGATGGTCTCCTCCGAGAGGTCCTCCTGATGGCCGGCGACGAACTCGCCCAGAGCGCGGTAGATCTGGTCGCGCACCGTGCGGATCTGCCGGCGCAGCGCCGCCAGGCGCGGGCTGGCGTCCTCGCGCACCTCGCCGCGGCGGTCGAGGGTGCGGTCGATGCGTTGGAGGAGCGGCTGGACGTCCGGCAGCTCCCGCGCCGCCGCCGCGAGAGCCGGGCAGGGAGGGACCGCCTCGATGATCCTGGCCGCCGCGGCGCGGGTGGCCTTTCCCAGGTCCGCCAGCCGCGCCAGATCGATCCCTTCGAGCGGCGGCCGGCCGGTCGCCAGCCGCTCCATCAGCTCGCCCAGCGGCACCTCGAGCTCCGGCACCAGCGCCCGCTCGCCGACGAGCCGCGACGCCTCTTCGAACAACGTCCGCCGCGCCCGCAGCCCGCCCTCCTCCGCGAACGGCTGCAGGCCCAGCACGCGCTCGCGCCCCAGATCGCTCGCCGCGAAGCGCGACACCACCGCGAGCAGGCCGGGAAACTCCAGCGCCTGCGAGGTGGCTTGGGAGAGGATGGGGGAAGGGAGAGAAGCGGCGTCCACTGGGGACGAGTGTAACAGCGCCGGTCTGCCGAGACCTCACCCCCTGGCCCCCTCTCCAGCGAGGCTGGAGAGGGGGAACGAAGACAGATACCTTGCCACTGCACCCAGCCCCGCGGGTGTGGCCCGCCCCGTCTCGACCAGGTCGCGGAAGAACAACAGCGCCACCGCCGCGCCCTGCCGGAGGCCGCCGGCGCGGAAGATGGGGAACAGCTCTCCGGCGAGCCGGCGAACCTCGTGCGCGCGGCCCTCACGTTGGTAGAGCAGGGCAAGATCGAGCAGCACCGCGGCCGCCTCAGTGCCGAGACCCGCGAGGAGAAAGCTCCGGCGGGCCTCGAGCAAGGCGGCCTCCGCCCCGGCCGCAGAAGGCATCGGCTGCAGCCTGCTGTCGCCCAGACGCCACAGCCGCCGGGTCACCTGGAGGCACTCCCCACATCCGACAAGAAGATGTCGGACCACGACACGATTCTCATCCCGAGTTGCCTGGTCGCGCATGAAATTTTCGAGGATTTGCAGATCAGGATGGTCTTCCGGCATGGCTTTCGGGATCGTTGTGCCCGCCTCGGGGTCAGGTCTTAGTCACTTCGAACGTCATTCGGAGCCTCCGGGCTCCGGAGCCCGGAGGCTCACGAAGAGGGTATTTTCGGATCGATTATAGAGCACATATTGTCGAAGAAGACAACCTTCTCGCGCACCCCGACACGGAACAGAGAGACAAGTCACGCCCTCGAAGAACCTCTCTTCTCTGTCCAAGTCGTTGACACACATAAGTTTGCACTTGCATCGAAGCCCGGGACTCAGTAGATTTCCGGGCCATGACACTCTTTACAGGATTCGGAAGGGCTCTCCGTTGGCTCCGCGACCGGCAGAACAAGCGGCAGTATCAAGTGGCGGAAGCCGCCGGCATCACCAAGGCGATGCTCTCAGCCTATGAGACCGGCAAGCAGAAGCCGTCCCTCGATACGCTGGAGAAAATCCTGACCGCCCTGGAGTGCGATCTCAGCGATCTCCACAAAGCCCTGCAGATCGTCAACGGCCAGCCTGAAACCGTCAGCCGGTCTGTCATGCCTCGCGAGGAATCGCTGCCCAGCCGCCGCGAGGAAGAAGGCGAAGGCGACCTCGATCTCTACCGCGTTCTCGGCCTCAATCGCCAGATCCCGGCGGAAGAAGAACGCGCCCTGAGCGAGTTGCTGGAGGGCTTCCACAAGATGGTCCGCTACCTCCACAGCATGGCCCCACAGCCGCCCGGCAGCGAGGCGAGCTGAACCGCGCTTTCTCGCCCACGCGCACGCTTCTTGCACCTCCCCATCCCTGCGGGCCGCTGAAGGGCCCCATGGAGATGACTTCGTGGATAAAGATTTCGAGCGTCGATCGGCCCGCCTGCGGCAAGGCGATCACCTCTGCTTGATCTATCACAGCGCCGCCGAGCAGACGGCGGCTCTGGTGTCCTTTCTCAAGGCCGGCCTCGCGGCGGGAGAACGCTGCCTCTTCGTCGGCCATGCCACGAGCGGCCGGCGGCTCCTGCACGCCCTCGAAGACGCGGG
>DATBGJ010000713.1:0-2653 GCA_036558045.1 Thermoanaerobaculia bacterium | reverse complement strand
CTGGCTTCTCGGAAAAGTCTTCATCGACTTAAGGCCAGATGCCTTCGACGATGGGTATAGGCGACTCTTGTTGACGCTATTTCACGAGATCCCAGGGCCTCCGCCTCTCGGCCGGAGGTCCGCATAACACCCTCCGCCGATCGAGCGGACGGAACCGCAAACAGCGCGGTTACGCCACTCATCGGCCGAGCGTTATGCACGGTAGCGTCGGCGCCTGAGATTCGAGTTCAATCCGCAGACGACGGTCTGGAGGCGGCTGCGATTGTAGGCGTCGTCTTGAACCGTCCGGTCTTCCGCGGAGGCTTCATAGGACCCCAGCCTAGCATGGTCCACAAGGGAGCTATCTCCCGTCCCGATTGAACTTCCGCACCAGATCCGCAACGCTCGCGCTCGGTTTGGCCGGCTTCATCGGCGGACGTCCGGCGCTACCTGCCGCCTGACGAGCAGGCGCAGCCGGCGGCTGTTGGAGCGCCTTGATGGAAAGACCGATGCGCTCGCGTTGATAATCGACTTCGAGCACCTTCACCTTGACGATCTCTCCCACCTTGACGGCATCGCGCGGATCCGCCACCCAGCGATGCGTCAGCTCGGAGACGTGCACGAGGCCATCGCAGTGGACGCCGATGTCTACGAAGGCGCCGAAGTTGGTGACGTTCGAAACCCTTCCTTCGAGCACCATGCCGGGCTGCAGATCCTTGACGCTCGTCACGTCCGGCCGCCACTCCGGGACCTTGAACTCGGGGCGCGGATCGCGTCCCGGGCGCAGCAGCTCGTTGCGGATGTCGTCCAGCGTGAACCGGCCGAGGTTGCGCTCGGCGTCGGCGAAGCGGCTGAAGTCGAGCTTGCCGACGAGATCGGAGTTGCCCACCAGGTTCGACACCGGCACGGCGAGGGCCTCCGCCATCTCCTCGACCACCGGGTAGCGTTCGGGATGTACGGCCGTGCGGTCGAGAGGATTCTCGCCCTCGCGCACGCGGAGGAAGCCGGCCGCCAGCTCGAACGTCCGGGGTCCGAAGCCGCTCACCTTGAGCAGCGACTTGCGCGAGCGGAAGGGGCCGTTGGCGTCGCGATGGTGGACGATGCTGTTGGCGGTGCGCTCGGAGAGGCCGGAGACGCGCCGCAGCAGGGACGCGGAGGCCGTGTTGAGCTCGACGCCGACGCGGTTGACGGCGCCTTCGACGGCGGTGTCCAGCTCGCGCTCGAGTGATTTCTGGTCCACGTCGTGCTGGTACTGGCCGACTCCCAGAGACCGCGGCTCGATCTTCACCAACTCGGCGAGCGGGTCCTGCAGTCGGCGGGCGATGGAGACCGCACCGCGCAGCGAGACGTCGAGCTGCGGCAGCTCCTCGCGGGCCACGGCCGAGGCGGAGTAGACGGAGGCGCCGGTCTCCGGCACGATCGCGACCACCACGCCCTCCAGCCCCGCTTCCTGGACCGCCTTACGGGCGAACGCCTCGGTCTCGCGGCTGGCCGTGCCGTTGCCCACCGCGACGGCATGGACGCCGTGCTTGCGGATGAGGGAAACGACGGTTTTGGCGGCGCCGGCTTCGTCCGTGTGCGGCGGCACGGCATGGATCACATCCGTGGCGACGACGCGGCCGGTGCCGTCCACCACGGCCAGCTTGCAGCCGGTGCGCAGGCCGGGATCGAGACCCATCACCGGCGACTGGCCGAGCGGCGCTTGGAGCAGCAACGCCTCCAGGTTGGCGCGGAAGACGGCGATGGCCTGCGTCTCGGCCCGCTCGCGCATCTCGGTGCGCACCTCGTTGGTGATCGACGGCCGGAGCAGGCGCTTGTAGCCGTCCGCCGTGGCCTCGGCGATCTGCCGGCCGCAGGGCGTCTCCAGCGGCACGCCCCACGAGCGGCCGAGGCGCTCGACCTCGCGCTCGTCGTCGATCCTCAAATCCGACGCCAGGAAGCCCTCGCGCTCGCCGCGCAGAATGGCGAGCAGGCGGTGGGAAGGAATCTCCCGCGCCGGCTCGCCGCGGTCGAAGTAATCGCGGTAGACGGCGGCCTCGGCCTCCTTTTCCTTCTCGGGCACGACGCGCGAGCGGAGCACTCCCTCGGCCGCGAGAGCCCGCCGCAACTCGGCCCGCTCGCCGGCGTTCTCGGAGAGCCGCTCGGCCAGGATGTCGCGCGCCCCGGCGAGCGCGGCGTCAGCATCCTCCACGCCCTTCTCGGCATCGATGTAGGGACGGGCCAACTCCTCCGGCAGATCGCGCGAGCCGGCGCGGGCGAGGAGGGTCTCGGCCAGCGGCTCCAACCCTTTCTCGCGCGCGATCTGGGCCCGCGTGCGCCGCTTGGGTTTGTAGGGAAGATAGAGGTCCTCCAGCTCCTGCTTGGTGACCGCGGCGCGGATGGACGCCTCCAGCTCCGCGCTGAGCTTGCCCTGCTCTCGGATGCTCTCCAGGATGGCGTCGCGGCGCTCGGCGAGCTCCAGGAAGTAGTCGCGGCGCTTGGCGATCGTCTCGAGCTGAAGGTCCTCCAGCCCTCCCGTGGCCTCCTTCCGGTAGCGGGCCACGAACGGGACGGTGGCGCCCTCGGCGAACAGCGCCGCGGCCGCCTGGACCTGCTGCGCCCGGCAGGCCACCTCGGCGGCGATGATGTCGATGAAGCGCGGTTCGAGGACGGCGGTGGTCATGGAGGGTCTCCC
>DATBGJ010000712.1:0-18119 GCA_036558045.1 Thermoanaerobaculia bacterium | reverse complement strand
CCTCGTCGGCACGACCGGCTGCGCGACCAAGAAATACGTCAAGCAGGAGACCGGCGCGGTCAATACCCGCGTCGACGACGTCCAAGGCCAGGTGGAGCAGGCGCAGACCCGCCTCAACACCCACGAGCAGCGGATCGGCGAGATCTCGGCGACCGCGCAGCAGGCGCTGGATCGGGCGCAGGCGGCCGGCAAGCTCGCCGAGGGCAAGTTCCTCTACGAGACCGTGCTCACCGACGAGAAGGTGAAGTTCGGCTTCGACACCTCGGACCTCTCGCCGGAGGCCCAGGCGGCCCTCGACCAGTTCGCCGAGCAGCTCAAGTCCGAGAACAAGAACGTCTACATCGAGATCCAGGGCCATACCGACAACGTCGGCTCGGAGAAGTACAACGAGGAGCTCGGGCTGCTGCGGGCCGAGGCCGTGCGCCGCTACCTGAACCAGAAGCACGGCTTCCCGCTGCACCGCATCAACGTCATCTCCTACGGCGAGACCGCCGCCATCGCGGACAACAGCAACCGCGACGGCCGCGCCCAGAACCGCCGCGTCGCGCTGGTGGTGCTGCAGTAGGGCTCTCGCGAGAGGGTTTGTCTCGTAGGGGCGGGGCTTTGTCCCCGCCCTCGACGTTTCAGGGCGGGAACAAGCCTACCGGGTGGTGGAAGCTGCCGCGGCCGGAGGCGCCCCCGCCTTCCTGATGACCTGACGCAGCGTGTCGCCATCCGCGATGCCGGACTGGAAGAAGGCGAGGTTCCCCTTGGTGTCCACCACGAGCAGCGTGGGCAGCGCGTAGACGCCGAGGTTGCTGGCCACCGAATCCTTGGGATCGAGCAGCACGGGATACGGGAACGGCTTGTTCTTGAGGAAGGTCTTCACCGTCTCCGGCTCCTCCCCCACGTTGGCGGCAAGGAACTGGACGCCGCGGCCCTTGAAGTCGCGGTAGATCGGCTCCAGGATCTCCGCCTGCAGATGGCAGGGCCCGCACCAGGTGGCCCAGAAGTCCACCACGACCACCTGGCCGGGGAAGTCCTTCGGACCCAGGGCGCGGCCATCCACCGTCTTCAACTGGAAGTCGATCTTCTTGCCGGGCTTGGGACCGGCGGCCGTGGCGCTCTCCTGGCAGCTCAGGAGCAGGAATGAGGCGACGGCGGCGGCCACCAGGATGGAGCGCCGGGAGCGGAGCGGACGGGGGAAGCTGATCATCTTCATGACCTCACAAGCATAAAGGATGTGTCCGGGCTGGGAAAGCCGGGTGATCCACCGCCGAGAACAAGAAAGGGCCGGCGGGTAATCCCTCACCCACGCCGCAGCCACAGCTCGAAGCCGGCTCCTTCCTCCGCAACCGCCAGCCGCAGATCGCCTCCCATGCGGCGGGCGAGGCGGCGGCCGAGGGCGAGGCCCAGGCCGACGCCGGGCGCCGAGCCCGCGGCCTTTGCGGCCGAGCGGTGAAACGGCCGGAAGATCCGCCGCCGCTCGCGCGGGTCGATGCCAGGTCCGTGATCGTGCAGCCGCAGGACCGCATGGCGTCCCCGCAGGGCCGTCGAGAGCTCCAGCGTCGGCCGGGCGGCGTTGCAGGCGTACTTGGCGGCGTTGTCCACCAGGTTGAAGAGGACCTGCTCGGCGCTCGCGAGGTCCACGCGCACCCGTTCGCCGGCGAGCTCGGGAGCGGTTTCCATCCGCAGCTCGAGGCCCGCCTGGGCGGCGCGCTCTGCGAGGCGGGGAACGGCGCGCGCCAGGAGATCCGCCAGCGGCAGCGTCTCGACGCGCATCTCCGTCCGCCGGCGCTCCAGGCGCGAGAATGCCAGGACGTTCTCGATGAGATGGGCGAGCCGATCCGCTTCCTGCCGGAGCGTGGACAGGTAGGATGGCCGTTCCCCGGCGGGCACGGCGCCGTCGAGCAGCAGGTCGGTGTAGAGGCGGAAGGTGGTCAGCGGCGTGCGTAGCTCGTGGGTGACCGCCGAGACGAAATCGGCCCGCCGCTGGCTGAGCGTCACCGACGCCTTGAGCAGGCCGCCGATCCCCACGAACCCGAGGACGGCCGCCAGCCAGGCGGCGACGAGGGAGAGGCGCACCGGCGTCCAATCCCGCGGCTCCGTCTCCGGCATGGGTCCCGGCACCAGCCGCGCCGGCAGCAAGGCCAGCCGCCGGCCGGGATCGGTCTCGTCCCCTTCGCCCACCGGTTCCAGCCTGGAGGCGGGGACCACCGCCGCGATCTGGGACAGCAGCAGCGCGCGCAGCGCCGGCCAGTCGAGCCAGGTGCCCTGGAGCCAGCGCGCGTCGCCGCGCCGCACGCGCCGCAGCAGGACGAGATCGCCACCCACCCAGCGGGCTTCGAAGGCCGACTCCACCTCCAGGCCGGGCCGCGCGATCGCCGGCCGGATCAGGGCGGAATTCTGGGCCAGCTCCTTGCGGCGCTGGAACGAGAGGACGTTGAGCGCCTCCTGCGAGTAGGCCGACTGCTGTCCGCTCTCGTTGCCGCCGACGTTGATGCGGTCGGTCAACGCGCCCGACGTGCTTTGCAGGATCGCCGATGGATCGCGCGCGGCGGGCTGAGCGTTCTGTTGCGAATTCTGCTGGGCGGCCGCCGCGAAGCTGTTCTGCTGCGCGTTCTGCTGAATGGGAGCTTGGGCAACGTTCGCTTCCGCGATGGGCGATGCGGGCGGCTCGGCAACGTTGGCGGCCGCGGGCGCGTCGGTGCGCGGCGCCGGTCTTTCCTCCACGGCGGGAGGCTCGGGAACGGACGCGAAGACCGTCTCGGCCGCCGCACGATTCGCCGCCGGCGGTGGTGCTTCGCGCGCCGGCTGCTCCGGGATCGGCAACGTCGCCAACCAGGCCGGCGCGTTCGGCGACGGCTCGACGCGCGGCCTGCGGTCGGCGCCGATCTCGAAACGCGCGCGGACGAGCGGCACGGGAACGGGCTGCGCATCGCCCGCGGCCACGGTGGCGGTCTGGCCGAACAACGGCAGGCCCGCCGGCTCGGCGGCCGAGCGGAAGCGGCCGGCCGGGCGCGTGTTCTCCAGCGCGATCAGCTCCGCGAGAGTGGCGTCGAGCCGCCACAGCGCGATGCGGACGTTCTCCTCGTGCGTGGCGCGCTGGAGCGCCGTCCTCTCGGAGCGTTCGAGCGCCAGCGTCATCGCGGTGATGCGCGCGAGGGCCGCGAACAACACGAGCGCGCTCAGCGCGAAAGCGGCGGCGACGAGGAGCGGCCGGCGGATCATGGATTGAGCCTGTACCCCTTGCCGCGCACGGTGACGAGAGCGCCGGGATCTCCCAGCTTCTTGCGCAGGCGCGCGATCGTCATGTCCACCGAGCGCGTCGCCACCAGATGCGGCTTCTGCCGCCACACCCGCGCCAGCAGCTCGTCGCGCGAGACGATGCGGTCACGGCTGCGCGCCAGATAGCGCAGCACGTCGGCTTCGAGCTTCGAAAGCTCCTCGCTGGCGCCGCCGGCGAGCCGCACCTGGCCGCGGTCGAGATCCACCTCGGCCGCCGCGAGCTGCAGATGGCGGATGAGCTGCGGCCGGCCCGGCGAGCGCCGCAGCACGGCCTCCACCCGGGCCAACAGCTCGCGGGCGCTGAACGGCTTGACCACGTAATCGTCGGCGCCCAGCTCCAGGCCGCGCACGCGCTCCTCCTCCGCGCCCCGCGCCGTGACCACGATCACCGGCAGCGCCGGATCCTCGCGCCGGATGCGCCGCAACACCTCGATGCCGTCCCGCCGCGGCAATACCAGGTCGAGCAGCACGAGATCCAGATCGCCCGCCACGGCGAGCTCCGAGCCCGTGACCCCATCGCCGGCTTCCCGCACCTCATACGACGCATACCGCAGCGCCGCCGTCATGCCGCGCCGGATGGAGAGATCGTCTTCGATGACCAGGATGACGGGGGCGGGCATGGTTGGTGAACATCGTAGCGCAGGTGCCCCCGCGTTACATTCATCACCGCCCCCGAATAAACGCCCGGATATCCGCCGAGAGTGCGGCGAGCGACGCTTCGTTGAGATACATCATGTGGCCGCCGAAGTAGTTCTTCAGGGTGAGGCGGTCGCGAGGGATGCCGCTGTGATTGAAGGTGTGCTCCACGCCGTAGAAAGTCGTCGTCAGATCGTGATAGCCCGTCGCCGCGAAGACGCGGAAGTCCCCGTTGGCGGCCGCCCGCGACGGCACGATAGCGCAACGCCTTGCCGCCGGGGTGCGCTCGTCCGCGGCGAGGAGCCGCCCGGCGGGACCGAACCCATTGAGTTTCATCATCCGAGGAGTGTAAGCTTTCCGCATGGCCCTTTACGCCTTCAATCAGTCTTGGGACAACGATACCCCCGCGCAGGGTGAGGACGAGACGCCGCCCGAGGTCCAGCCGTCGCAAGCCGGGGAGCCGGAAGAGAAGCCCGCGACGGAAGAGAAGGACCTCGGACGCGAAGGCGACGCGTAATCCCTGAGCGCAGTCCCGGCTCGGGTAAAACCGCGCGGTTCTCCGTGCACCCGCTCGCCGGGCGCAGCGTACCTGCCAAATCTTTTCATTGTCTTTCAATGAGCCGGAGACTCGCCGCGATGTCTTCGCACTTCGTAACGAAGCCCCACCATACCGCTCTTGTAGGCTTTGACTTCCAGCAGATGGAGGGCGATGTCTCTGTCGAGCTTATCGAAGAATGGGATCCCATCACCAATCAAGATCGGCAGGATCGAATAGCGAACTTCGTCGGCTAACCCGAGACGAAGGCATTCGGCGCAGACCATACCGCCGCCGACAAACCAGATGTTATGGAACGTGGGCCGCAGGTACCCATTCACGAGCTGCGCGAGATCGCCTGAGTGGAGCTCGACGGTATCCCGGGTCCGCGGTAGATCGCGGCTGGTGAGGACGAAGGTGGGTTTGTCCCCGTACGCCCACCCCGACCCTTGGGCTTCAAAACGGAGCGCGGTCTCATAGGTTCGCGATCCCATCACGTAGCAGTCGATCGTCTTGAGGAACGCCTCGACGAATCCCGGGTCCAGGGTGTCCCCGCCTGCGAATTCGTCTGAGGTTTCGAGCCAGTCGACGCGTCCGTCCTTGCGAGCGATGAAGCCGTCGAGGCTCGCCGCCATGTGGATCGTTACGCGAGAATCAGGGTTTGCCGTCACGTCTTGGTGCAGCGGCCTACCTATTGGCCAGGCGGTGGCTCCCACAGCTCTACTCGGTTGCCATCGGGATCGGTAACCCAACCGAACTTGCCGTACTCAGACTCTTCAACTTTGGCATCCACCGCGCAGCCCTCAGCCCGCAGAGCGGCCAACAATGCGTGAAGATCGTGGACCCGGAAGTTGACCATGAACGAGGATGGCCCGGGACCGAAGTAGGTGGTGCTTTCTTTGAAGGGGGTCCAGAGGGTTGTACCAACGCCCGTTGGGTTCTCGGGTGATTGCCAATGGAACGCAGCGCCACCCCACGGCTCAACAGGCACACCCAAGTGCTCGCGGTACCAATCACCCAATGCCTTGGGGTCTTTGGCTTTGAAGAAGATGCCGCCAATGCCGATTACGCGCTTCACGAGTACCTCCGCAGTGAGAGCTACGACCTAACCTCGCATTGAGCGCATGCGCCAGCCTCCCGCCTGCCTATCGAGATGGCCGCATAAGCTCGGGGCAAGATCTATGTCCCTCATTCTATAGAGCATAGGAATTCTACGCCGAAGGCGGGCGAGCGTCAATCCGCCGACGGCGGCCTCGCAGCCCACGCCACCGCTCGAAGAAGTTACATCCCCGTTACTTTCCACTCCCGCCCCGGGGTCTATCGTGCGAATCCGAAAGGAGACCGCCCCATGCGCACGAAGACCGCCGCCGCTTCCCTGACCGCGACGATTGCCGGGCTGTTCTGCTGGAGCGCCGCGCTCGCCGCGGACCAGCGTTCCGACCTCGCGGCGCTGGCACGGACCGCCCTCGCCGATGACTCGATCCTGGCTGCCGACGCCGCGTCCAGTCTGCGGCAGGCGGGGCCGGAGGGCATGGAGGCCCTGCTCGCGCAGAACGCCTCCGGCGAGGCCCTCGACCGGGTGTGCGGCGTGCGCGACTGCGCGGACATCCGCCTCTTCTGGTACACGGACCTCGAGGCGGCCAAGGCGGCGGCGCGCGCGCAAGGCAAACCGATCCTCTCGCTGCGGCTCATGGGCCGGCTCGACGAGGAATTCAGTTGCGCCAACAGCCGCTTCTTCCGCACCGTCTTCTACAAGAACCGCGAGATCGACACGCTGCTGCGCGAGGGATTCGTCCTCCATTGGCGCTCGGTGCGGCCGGTGCCGAAGGTGACCATCGACTTCGGCGACGGCAGCCGCCTGGAACGCACCCTCACCGGCAACAGCATCCACTACGTCCTCGACAGCCGCGGCCGGCTGATCGAGGCCCTGCCCGGCCTCTATGGACCCGCGGAGTTCCGGGATGCCTTGAGGACGGCGGCGGCCGAGGCGCGCTATGCCGAGCGCCTCGACGATTCGCAGCTCGCCTCGTGGATGAGCGGGCACGCCGAGGATCAGTTGAAGCTGCGGGCGCAGGCGATGCTGCGCGAGCGTGCGCGTGCCGCCGATCCGCAGGCGGCGCAGCCGGAGCCGGAAGTGCTGAACGATCCGATCGCCGCCGGAGAACTGGCGAGCTCGAAGTCGGCCGTCGAAGCGCGCGTCCTGCGGGCGGTCACGAACCGTCCCACCGGAACGCCGCCTTCCCTGCCGCCGGCGCTGGCCAGTCTGACCGACGACGATCTCCGCGTGCTGGCAGACTTCCGCCGTCCCAACGTTCGTCTCGACGCGGAGAGCCGCGCCTTCCTGTTGCGCAAGCAGGGCGTGACGGACCCGGTGCAAGGCGATCGGCTGGTGGATTCCTTCGAGCAGACCATCGCCCTCGACGAGGCGATCGACGAATACCGCCTCCGCCCCGCGATCCTGCTGAAGCTGAGCGATCCCAAAGTGTGGAAGGGCTTTGACTTGGAAGCCTTCAACCTCTGGCTCTACGAGAACGTCTTCCGCACGCCGCTCGACGATCCCTGGCTCGGCCTGGCGCCGGACGACGTCTACGGAGCGCTGCCGGCCTCGGCGCGCACCGAGGTGCCCCGGCCGTAGACCGGGGTGAGGCGCCGCGTATTTGAGTCCGTGCCTCATCAACCCTGGTGCACGAGGCATGCACCTTGGTGCACGGCGTAGGCACCGGGGTGCATGGGACGTGTACTTGAGTCCGTGCTACATCGACCTCGGTGCATGGCGCGTGCACCTCGGCGCCTGAGCGATGGACTCGAGTCCATGCGGCATGGACCATGGTGCATGGCGCGTGCACCTCGGTGCATGAGCCATGGACTCGGGTCGATGCGCCAGGGACCGAGGTGCACGGGTCGTGCACTTGAGCCCCTGCTCCATCGACCGAGGTACACGCCACATGCACCTCGGTACACGGCGCATGCACCCGGGTCGCCGACACACTGACCCTGGTCGACGCGCCGCGGCGTCAAGTCGGGCTCTCGGGAGAATCCCACGACGCCGCCTCGGCTTGGCCGCGGCGCTCGTCGACGAAGAACATGCCGAGGAAACCGGCGACGAAGAAGAGGGCCGTCGAGAGCATGGCGGTGCGCTGGGAGCCGGTGGCCGAGGAGATGGCGCCGAAGATCGGCGGCCCGAGCATGTAGGCCCCCTTGCCCGCCAGGCCCCAGAAGCCGAAGAACTCGCCGCTCTTCTCCACCGGCGAGAAGAGGCCGACGAGGCCGCGCGAGACCGACTGCAGCGAGCCGATGCCGAGGCCGGCGATCAGCGCGATGACCCAGAAGAGGCCCTTGGTATAGCAAAGGTAGGTGCCGGCGCAGACCAGGATCCAGAGGACGAGCGCGATCTGGATGGTGCGCGCGGCGCCGAGGCGGTCCTGGAGGAAGCCGAAGGCGAAGGCTCCCCCGGCGGAGGTGAGCTGCAGGGCGATGAAGAGCACGATCTGCTCGTCGGGCGTGAAGCCCAGGGTGTTGACGGCGAAGATGCCGGCGAAGGCGATCACCGAGGTGAGCCCCATCGAGTAGAGGAAGAAGACGGAGAGGAATTTCACCAGCTCGGTGAAGTGGCGCACGGAGTGTCCGGTCTCCGCCAGGCGGCGGAAGCCGGCGCGCACGTATTCCATGGCGCTGCCGGTGCCGCGCGGCGCGCGCTCGCGCAGGATCACGAAGGTGGGCAGGGCCGCGACGAGGAAGAAGAGGGCCGTGATGATCCAGGCGAGGCGCAGGTCGGCGAGGTTCTCCAGCGTGTAGCCGCCCTGGATCAGCGGCCGCACGAGCACCAGGCAGAGCAGGCCGCCGAAGTAGCCGAGGCCCCAGCCGAGGCCGGAGATGCGGCCGATGGTCTCCGGGGTCGAGATCTCCGGCAGGAAGGCGGCGGCGAGGTTCTCGCCGAACGAGAAGCCGACGAAGGAGAGGACGAAAAAGACCATGGCGAGCCCCACCCGGCCGGGAGTGGCGAACCAGAGCAGCGCCGTGCCCAGGACGCAGGTGGCGTAGGTGCCGGCGAGGAAGAGCTTCTTGCGGCCCGAGTCGTCGGCGATGGCGCCCACCACGGGCGAGAGCAGGAGCACGATGAGGTTGCCCAGGAAGATGCCGAGCCCCCAGAGGAAATCGCCGGACCTGCCGGGAGCCACCAGGCGGGTGAAATAGACGCCGAACGCCACGCTGACGACGATCGTCGTGTAGCTGCTGTTGGCGAAGTCGAACATCGCCCAGCTCCACACTTCGCGCCGGGGGACGGGCTCGCGCACGGGTAGCTCGGCTGCCATGATCGGTTTTCGGCTCCTCGCGCACTTCTCCTGTGGGAGGACGAGCGCGCCGTCGAGGGTGGAGGTCGCGTCCGGTACGGTGCACCATGTGGTGCGGTGGTGTCAATGCAATCCTGGGAGCGCCGGCGTCCCCGCCGGCCTTTCAGGCCGCCGGCGAGACGCCGGCGCTCCCAGGCGTGCTACCCTCTGCCCTGAGAGACACCGCCCTCGCGAAACGACTGAATCGTCCAGGAGAAAACCGATGGTTCCCGAAACCCCGCAGAAGCCCCCGAAGACCCCGCTCGACACCTCCGTCAACGTCGCCATCCTCGTCGTCTGCGCGCTGGCGATCTTCGTGCTGATCCCCAAGGCATACGATGCCTATCGGTGGCTCACCACGCCGCGGCCGCCGGCGCCGCGGGAGGTGAAAAAAGGCGACCGCATCCAGCAGCTCAAGGCCGTGCTGCCCGCCGGCACGAGCCGCGCGCTGGTGGTCGCGGTGTCGCCCACCTGCCACTTCTGCAACGAGAGCATGCCGTTCTACAAGCAGCTCCTCGACCAGCGCAACCAGAAGAGCTCGCCGGTGAAGTTCATCGCCGCCGTGCCGTTCGCCGAGGCGAAGGCGGAGGAGGCCCAGAAGTTCGCCGGCGCCGGCGCCCAGCCGGACGGCCTGGTGCAGCTCGACTTCACGGCCGCCAAGGTGCCGGGAACCCCCACGCTGATGCTCGTCGACAACAACGGCGAGGTGCTGGACGTCTGGGTGGGCAAGCTCGAGGAGGACCGCCAGAAGGAGGTTCTGGAGGTGCTGTAGAGGAGGCGACGCCGATCCAGACCGGTCTGCCGTCGCCCCGTTGGGGCTCTGGGATGGGCCTGTGATAGCCTCCCTCCTCCTGAGCCCATGAGTCAGCGTACCCCCCAGGACTCCGGACCCTCCCATCTTCTCGGCCTCGCGTTGGGAGCCCTGGGGGTGGTCTACGGCGACATCGGCACCAGCCCCCTCTACGCGTTGCGCGAGTGCTTCCATGTCCACGGCGTGCACGGCGTGAGGCCGAGCCACGACAACGTCCTCGGCGTGCTGTCGCTCGTCTTCTGGGCGTTGATCGTCATCATCTCCATCAAGTATCTCGTCTTCGTGATGCGCGCCGACAACCGCGGCGAAGGGGGCATCCTGGCCCTGATGGCGCTGGTGCCGCCGCGGCTGCGGGAGGCGCGCAGCGGCCACTGGGTGGTGGTGGCGATCGGGCTCTTCGGCGCCGCCCTCCTCTACGGCGACGGCATGATCACGCCGGCCATCTCGGTGCTCTCGGCGGTGGAAGGCCTGGAGGTGGCGACGCCGCTGCTCAATTCATACGTGGTGCCGATCACCCTGGTCATCCTGCTCATCCTGTTCGCCATCCAGCGCCGCGGCACGGCCGGGATCGGCGCGCTCTTCGGTCCGGTGATGATCGTCTGGTTCGTGACGCTGGCGATCATCGGCTTCATCTGGATCGTGCGGGTGCCTTCGGTGCTCGCGGCCGTCAATCCCTGGCACGCGGTGCGGTTCTTCCTCGACAACCGATGGCACGGCTTTCTCGTGCTCGGCTCGGTCTTCCTGGTGGTGACGGGCGGCGAGGCGCTGTACGCCGACATGGGGCATTTCGGGCGGCGGCCGATCCGCCTGGCCTGGTTCACCCTGGTCCTGCCCGCGCTGCTGCTCACCTACTTCGGCCAGGGCGCGCTGCTCGTGACCCACCCGGCCGCCGCCGACAGCCCGTTCTACGAGTCGTTGCGGCGGATCGCTCCCGACTGGATGCTCTACCCGATGGTGGGCCTCGCCACCGCGGCCACCATCATCGCCTCCCAGGCCGTCATCTCCGGCGCTTTCTCGCTCACCCGGCAGGCGGTGCAGCTCGGCTACATCCCGCGCATCGAGATCGTGCACACCTCGGGCCGCGAGATCGGGCAGATCTACATCCCGTCGATCAACTGGCTGCTCATGCTGGCGACGTTCGGCCTGGTGCTGGGCTTCCAGAAGTCGACCAACCTGGCGGCGGCCTACGGCGTCGCGGTCACGGCGACCATGGTCATCACCACCATCCTGGCGGAGATGGTGGCGCTGCGGCTCTGGGGCTGGAAGCCGGCGCTGGTGATCCCCGTCACGGCGTTCTTCCTGCTCATCGACAGCTCCTTCTTCGGCGCCAACCTCATCAAGCTGGCGGACGGCGGCTGGTTCCCGCTGCTGATCGGCATCCTCGTCTACACGCTGCTCTCCACCTGGAAGAAGGGGCGCGAGATCCTCGCCGAGCGGCTGCGGCAGGATTCGCTGCCGCTCGAGGAGTTCGTCGCCAACGTCAAGCCGGACATGCCGCCGCGCGTTCCCGGCATCGCGGTGTTCATGTCGCGCGATTCGCAGGGGGCGCCTCCCGCGCTGCTCCACAATCTCAAGCACAACAAGGTGCTGCACTCGAAGGTCATCGTGCTGTCGATCGTGACCGAGGAGATGCCAGTGGTGCCGCCCGAGGAGCGCATCGGGATCCAGCCGCTAGGCAAGGAGTTCTATCGGGTGATCGCGCACTACGGCTTCATGGAGGCGCCCGAGGTGCCGGAGGTGATGGAGCTGCTGAAGGAGAAGGAGCTCCACCTGGAGTCGATGGCGACCTCGTTCTTCCTCAGCCGCGAGACGCTGATCCCCAGCAAGGCCCCGGGCATGGCGCTCTGGCGCGAGAAGCTGTTCGCGGTGATGACGCGCAACGCCCAGCGCCCGACGGACTACTTCCGCATTCCGGTCAACCGGGTGGTGGAGCTGGGGATGCAGGTGCGGCTGTAGCCGCTAGTGCACCTCGCCCATCAGCCGCTGGATGGGCCGGATCAGGGCCACGGCGACCAGCGTGAAGAGCATGCAGACGCCGAACACGGCGCCGAAGATCCACGGCAGCGGGAAGGTCTCGAAGAGGCCCGCCACCTGCCCGCCCACGTAGTTGCCCATCGAGCTGGCGAGGAACCAGACCCCCATCATCTGGCCGACCACCGTGGCGGGCGCCAGCTTGGTCATGGTGGAGAGGCCCACGGGGCTGAGGCAGAGCTCGCCGATGGTGTGGAGCAGGTAGACGGTCAGCAGCCAGCCCGAGGTGACCCGGTGCCCTTGCGGCCCCGAGGAGAGAGCGGCGCCGACCATGACGAGGAAACCGACGCCGACGAAGAACAGGCCGTAGGTGAACTTCGTCGGGCTCGTGGGCTCGCGCCGGCGCCGGCCGAGGGCGATCCACAGCCAGGCGAAGACGGGCGCCAGGATCCAGAGGAAGGCGGAATTGATGGATTGGTACCAGGAAGCAGGATAGGCGAAGCCGAAGACGCTGTTGTTGGTGAAGCGCTCGGCGAAGAGGTTGAGGGTCGAGCCCGCCTGCTCGAAGGCGGACCAGAACAGGGTGGCGAAGAGGAAGAAGAAGAAGATCGCCCAGAGCTGCTTCTTTTCCTTCGGGCTCCAGGGCTTGGTGAACAGGATGGTGAAGTAGACGATGGGGACGAGAAGCAGGGCGTAGCCGAAGTAGTTGGCGACTTCGTCGGCGGTGAAGGAGAGGATGCCCGACATCCGCAGCACGGCGAGCAGCGCGATGAAGCCGACCACGGCGGCCGTTCCGATCCACAGCGTGCGGCGGTCCTTGGCGCGTTCCTCCGCGGTCTCGGCGGCGGGCTCGAGCCCGGCGCGGCCGAGGCGGCGGCCGCCGAGCAGGTACTGCACGAGGCCCAGCGTCATGCCCACCGCGGCGGCGCCGAAGCCCCAGTGCCAACTGTTCGCGGGGTTCATGCCCATGCGCGCGAGGAAGCCGCGGAACTGCGTGCTCTGGGCGAGGAAGCCGCAGACGATGGGCGAGAGGAAGGCGCCGAGGTTGATGCCCATGTAGAAGAGCGAGAAGCCGGCGTCCCGCCGCTTGTCCTCCGGGGTGTAGAGCGAGCCCACCATGGTGCTGATGTTGGGTTTGAGCAGGCCCGTACCGCAGACGATGAGGAAGAGGCCCAAATAGAGGGCGGCGAGGGAATGGAAGGTCAGGCTCACGTGCCCGAGGGCGATGAGGATGCCGCCGTAGAGCACCGCGCGCCGCTGGCCGATGAGCCGGTCGGCGATCCAGCCTCCCGGCAACGCGGTGAGATAGACCATCGCCGTGTAGAGGCCGTAGATGGGGCCCGCCTTGGCGTCTGCCCAGCCCAGACCGCCTTCCGTCACGGCGGCGGTCATGAACAACAGCAGGATCGCCCGCATGCCGTAGAAGCTGAAGCGCTCCCACATCTCGGTGAAGAAGAGCGTCGAGAGGCCCGCCGGATGGCCGAAGAACGAGCCTTTTTCGGGCAAGGGCACGGACTGCCGGGCATGCGTTCCGTCGGCGGGATTGGCGATTTCCAGGTCAGGGGTCTCGGGCATGGGACCTCGCTCGCGAAAAGAGTTGGCGATGTGCAGCGCGGCCGGGAGCTTACCGCAACCCGGCGCTCTGCGGTCCGTCCGGGGAGGAGCAAGGCAGGTGCCAGGCCCTCACCCTGGAGGGAGCAAAGGCCTGTCTTCCACAGAGGACGCACCTGTGCACCCCACCGTCCACAGCGAGGAACGCCCAGCGGGGAGAAGCCTGATTTCATCGGTACTTGCGCGGTGGCATCCCCTTTGCTGAATGCCGGGTTGGACACGCTTGACCCATCCAACCCGCGGCAGCGCACCGCCGCGCGGCACCATGGGGGAAGCCGGGCTCCCCCGCCCGGCTTCCCTCCCCTCCTCCAGCATAGAATCGCCGCTCCCTGCGAGGAGAGACCTGTCATGAGCGCCCCCGATCCGCTTTCCGATCTCCGCGACGCCATCGCCGACGTGGACCGCGCCCTGCTCGAGCTGCTGCGCCGCCGCATGGATCTCGCCGCCGAGGTGGGCCGCATCAAGGCGGTCACCGACCGGCCGGTCGTGGTGCGCGACGTCGAGGACCGGGTGCTCACCCGCGCCCGCCAATACGCCGAGGACTGCGGCGTCTCCGAGGAGGTGATGGAGGAGATGTTCCAGGCCATCATCCGCGGCTCGGTCGAGCGGCAGTACCGGGTGGGAATCGCGCTGCGCGAGCAGCGCGGCGGCAGGGTGCTCATCGTCGGCGGCGCCGGCGGCATGGGCACCTGGCTGCGCGGCTTCCTCGAGCTGGTGGGCCACAGCGTGGAGGTCGTCGATCCGGCGCTCGGCAGCCTGCCGCGCGTGCCGGGGCGCTTCGCGGCCCTGGAGGAGGTGGCGGATCTCGACGCCTACGCGGCGGTGCTGGTGGCGGTGCCGCTCGGCCGCACGCCTGCGGTGGTGGACCAGGTCACGGCGCGCGCGCCGCAGGGCCTCGTCGTCGAGATCGCGTCGATCAAGGAGCCGCTGTTCGGGCCGCTGGCCCGGGCCCGCGAGCGCGGCGTGCGGGCCTACGCGCTGCACCCGATGTTCGGTCCCGGCAAGTCGTTCTACGAGCCGTTGACGTTCGTGCTCGCGGTGCAGGGAGAGCCGGCGGAGGAGAAGCAGGCGCTGGCGCCCCTGCTCTCCCATCCCTACACCCGGCTGGTGACGGTGCCCTTCCTCCACCACGACCGCTTGATGGGATGGCTGCTCGGCCTCGCCCATCTCACCAACATGCTGTTCGGCACGGCTCTGACGCGCTCCGGCATCGAGCCCGCCGAGCTGCATGCCTGCGCCTCGACGACTTTCAACCGCCAGACGGCGACGGCGCTCTCCGTGCTGGGCGAGGATCCGGACCTCTATCTCGACATCCAGCACCTGAACCCGCACCGGCACGAGGTCTACGCCGCCACCCGCGACGCGCTCGCGCAGCTCGAGGCGCTGGTGGCGGAGCGCGAGCGCGAAGCGTTCCGGCAGACCCTGGCCGCGGCGCGCCGGGCGCTCGCCGGCGAGCCGTAGGCAAATCTAAGAAGTTTTCTTCGAACGCTTGGCGCTCTTCTTTGCCGGGGCGGGCTTCGCCGCGGTCTTCTTGACGCCGCCCGCGGGCTTCTTCTTCGCGCTCCTCTTGCGCGCCGCAGCCGCGATCCCCGCCGCCGCTGCGACGCCGGCGACGGCGGCGGCCGTGGCCAGGGCCTTCTTGTTGCGGGCCGCTCGCTTGGCGACCTTCTTGGCGGCCTTCTTGACCGCCTTGCCTACTTCCGCCGCCCTCTTCTTGGCGGCTTTCTGGACCGCCTTGCCCACTTCCGCCGCCTTGGCCTGGGCGGCCTCCTTGACCGCGGTGCCCACCTCCGCCGCCTTGGTCTTGGCGGTCTCGGCTATAGCGGCGATCGCGCCGCCTTCAAGGCCAGTGCCCTTCTTTGACGTAGCCATCTGGAGCTCCTTTCTGAGCCCGTACTGGCACTCCAGTTCTCGACGCGGAATGAAATCCCTCCGCTGGGTTGGCTGCGAAGCAAAAACCGTGCACGGCGATCACTCTGCGCCGAGCGCCTGCCGGAGATCGGCGATGAGATCGGCCGGATGCTCCAGCCCAATGGAGAGGCGGACGAGGTCCTGCGGCGTCCGCGAGGCGGGTCCTTCGCTGGTGGCGCGGTGCTCGATGAGGCTCTCGACGCCGCCGAGCGAGGTGGCGCGGGTGAACAGCTTCGCCTTCGCCACCGCGGCGAGCGCCGCCTCCCGCCCGCCGGCGGCATGGAACGAGAGCATGGCGCCGAAGGCGGACATCTGGCGCTGCGCGACCGCGTGGCCGGGATGCGTGGGCAGGCCGGGATAGTGCACCGCCGAGACGGCCGGCGACGCCGCGAGCGCGCGCGCCACGGCGAAGGCCCCGGAGCTCTGCGCCGCCACCCGGCAGGCGAGCGTGCGCACGCCGCGCAGCACCAGCCAGCAGTTGAACGGCGAGGCCACGGCGCCGAGCACGTGCCGCTGGTGAGCCAGCCGCTCGTACAGCTCGCCGGCGCGGGCAAAGATCAGGGCGCCGCCCTGGACGTCGCTGTGGCCGCCGAAATACTTGGTCGTGGAGTGGAGGACGACGTCGACGCCGAGCTCCAGCGGCCGCTGCAGCACCGGCGTGGCGAAGGTGTTGTCCACCACCGTGAGGGCGCCGGCGCGGCGCGCGATCCCGGCCGCGCCCGCCAGGTCGACGACGTTGAGCAGGGGGTTCGACGGCGTCTCCAGCCAGACCAGCCGGGTCTCCGGGCGCATCGCGGCGGCGAGCGCGGCGAGATCGCCCATGGCGACGAAATCGGAGCGGATGCCCCAGTTGGGGAGGAACTCCTCGGCGGCGGTGCGGAAGCCGTAATAGACGTCGTCCGGGAACAGCACGTGCGCGCCGGGCGCGAGGCCATGGAGCAGGGCGATGCCGGCGGCCATGCCGGAGGCGAAGACGAGCGCCGCCTCGCCGCCTTCGAGGGGCGCCAGAGCTTCCTCGAGCTGCTCCTGCAGGGGGTTCGAATCGCGGATGTAACTGTGTCCCCCGACGGGAGTGCCGTCGGCGCCGCGGACGAAGGTGGTGGAGAGGACGATGGGCGGCGAGACGGCGCCCGTCGCCGTGTCGATGCGGTGGCCGGCGTGCACCACGCGGGTCTCGAATTTCATGCCGGCGAGCGTAGCGCGGACCGGGTGCAGACGAAAAGGGCCGGCGCCAGGGAGGCACCGGCCACTTTGTAGGGTCGGCCTACGATACGAACAGGTTACGGGATGTTCGCCCCGCCGGCGCAGCTCTGGATGGCGCCCTTCTGCGAGCCGGAGATGATGCCGGCCTTCTTGAGGTCGTTGGTGAGGTGGGCGACGCAGCTCACGAAGCCGCCATGGTTGCCGGCGCCCGCCGCGCAGTCGTCGATCATGTCGGTGATGCGGCAGCCGGTGGTGAAGGTCGTGTTGGGCACGCCCGAGTTGCAGCCGTCGATGACCACCGTCGCGCTGGTCGACGAGCCGATGCACTGGTCGCGGCCGTCGGGCACGCCGTCGCCGTCGGAGAACCAGCCGATGTCGATCATCTCCTCGCGGGTCAGGTCGACGTCGTTGGCGACGTGATCGAGGTCGGCGTTGATGGCGGGCTCCATCAGCAGGTTGGGGAAGGCGACGGGATCCCAGTGCGAGGTGGAGGAGCCGGTGACCAGGGGCACGGGAGCGTTGAGCAGCGCCAGGCCGGCCGAATTGGCGCCGGCGCGGATGGCCAGGTTGAGGCCCAGCGTGACGTTGACCGTGCCGCTCCCCATCGCCGCCTTGATGGCGTTGGCGTCGGGCAGGCTGATGCGCGCCGAGGGGATGACGATGGTCGGATCGACGCCGGCCATGCCGGCCGGCGGGCTGCCGGCGACGTTGTCGGCGACGACGACCGCGATGGCGCCGGCGTTCTGGGCGTTCTTGACCTTGACGACGAAGCCGCAGGTGCCGCGATCCACCAACGCGATGTTGCCCGCCACGGCGCCGGCGTTGGTGATCGGCGAGCAGGCGTCGAAGGTCGTGGGTCCGGCGCCGTCCGCCGGGTCGAGGGCCTGCACCAGGTTGCCGGTGGTGCCGGGCGCGACGATCGCCGGGCCGAAGGCCGCCGTACCGACGCGGTCGGGACCCAGCCCCGACGGCGCGTTGACGGTGAGCAGCGGCGAGCCGAGCTGCAGCGTGGCCGGCACGGCGGCGGTGACGTTGATGCCGTCCCACACCAGGTGGTTGGTGTTGAGGATGGCGGCCTGCCGCTCGGCGTTGGTCATCTGGGTGAAGTGCTTGCCGGTGGTGTCGTCGAAGGTATAGGTGCCGTAGATGTCATTCAGGAACGGCCCCGGTGCGCAGCAGTTCGCGCCGGTCGTCTTGTTGACGAAGGTGGCAAAGCCCAGGCCGTGGCCGAACTCGTGCAGGAGCACGGTCACCAGGTCGATGTTGGCGCCGTGGTTGTTGTCGAAGCCGTAGTACCAGCCGGTGCCGCCCAGGCATGCCGGGTTGCCGTTGAGCAGGCTGTTGAAAGTGGCCACGATGTCGTCCGCGGCGGAGCCGTTCGGGCCGGGGGCCAGGTCGGCGCCGGCGAGCTTGTTGGCGAGCGCGACGTGATACCAGGTGTTGCTGTATTCCTGACCCGGGAAATTGGCGAAGACCTGGATGGTGCCGGCCGAGCCCAGGGTGGCGGCGGTCGCCGTGCAGGTCAGCGGATTGAACGCCGCCTGGATGTAGATGGTCACCGGGCTGTCGAGGATCGAGCCCCAGACGCCGGCGGTGTACTGGAAGGCGTTGAGCCGCTGCTGGCCGACGGTGGTGCCGGGGTTGCCGCCCACCGGCGCCGCCGGGGTCGGATCGTTGAAGCCCTCGTTGGCGCCGTCGACGTTGACGATGGTGATGGTGGCCGCGCCGAAAGCGGGCGCGTTGGCGAGCAGCAGGCCTGCCAGGACCAGGAGGGAGAAGAGCCGGACCGTCGTCTTCATGGCTTACTTCTCCTCGAACGCCGGGGCGGCGGGCTGGACATTGG
>DATBGJ010000711.1:0-3109 GCA_036558045.1 Thermoanaerobaculia bacterium | reverse complement strand
CGGCCGGCGACGGCCTCCTCGCCCATCTGTTCGAGATCTGCGACCGCTTCCGTCCCTCCCTTCTGGTGCTAGGGCCGCAAGGCGATCTCGCCCTGGACCGCCACGACCGGCTGCCGGAGATCCATTCGGCCCTCCTCTCGGCCGTGGGGCATTCGGCCGAGCTGTGGGTCACGCGCGGCCGCGCCGTCGTCTCCCTCGTCTCCGAGGACCTCGCTGGACATCCCGAGCTGGTGCGGCGGGCCCTGGAGGCGGGCAGGAGCCACGAGCCGCGGCTCGTGCTCTCGGGAGTCGCCGCGCCCGCCGTGCGTCTCCTCACCGAGGAGGATCAGCTCCCCGCCCTGATCGCTCGGCTCCACCAGGAGCTGCTGCCGGGCGCCGCGGACGAGGTGATCGAATGAGCCGGCTGGCGCTCGTCGGCCACGGCCGCATGGGGCGTCTCGTCGAGCAGCTCGCTCCGGAGCACGGCTTCGAGGTGTCGCTGCACCTCGACGGGCGCTCCAACGCCGGGGGCGCCGGCATCACCCCCGAGAGCTTTCGGGACGTCGACGTGGCGATCGACTTTTCGCACGCCGCCGCCGTGCCCGCGAACGCGGAGAGGATCGCCGCGCTCGGCGTTCCCCTCGTCGTCGGCACCACGGGCTGGACGAGCGAGCTGCCGCGGGTGCGCGAGGCGGTCGAGCGGCACGGCGCCGGCCTGCTCCACGGCGCCAACTTCTCGGTGGGCGTGCAGGTCTTCTACCGGCTCGCCGAGGCGGCCGCCCGGCTGTTGGCGGACGAGACCGCCTATGATGCCTGGGCCTACGAGATCCACCACAAGAAGAAGAAGGACGCTCCCTCGGGCACCCTGCTGCAGATCAAGAGGGTGATGGAGGCGGCGGGCTATGGCCGGCCCATCGACGTGGCGAGCAACCGCGCCGGGGCCATCCCCGGCACCCACCAGATCGGTTTCGACTCCGAGGCGGACACCATCCTCCTCGAGCACCGGGCGCGCAGCCGCGCGGGCTTCGCCCACGGCGCCCTGCGCGCCGCCCGCTGGATGATCGGCCGCCGGGGCTTCTACGAGTTCAGCCAGGTGTGGGAAGAGATCGTCAAGGGATGAGGACTAGAATCAGGACGCGCGCCACTTAGCCAAGCGCGCAGGAGAACGCCATGTTCCAAGGATGCGGCACCGCGCTGGTCACCCCGTTCCGGTCCGACCTGTCGCTCGACGAGGAGGGCCTGCGGCGGCTGCTCCGCCGCCAGATCGAAGGCGGGATCCACTTCCTGGTCCCTTGCGGCACGACGGGCGAGAATCCCACGCTGACGCGCGAGGAGCACCTGCGGGTGGTCGAGATCACGCTGGAGGAGGCCGGAGGCCATACGCCCGTGCTGGCGGGCTGCGGCGGCAACAACACGCAGGAGGTCGTCGAGCTGGCGCGAGACCTCGAAGGGCTCGGCGCGCACGGTCTGCTCGTCGTCACTCCCTACTACAACAAGCCCACGCCGGAGGGCCTCTACCGGCACTACCGCGCCGTGGCCCGGGCGACCCGGCTGCCCATCGTCGTCTACAACGTCCCCGGCCGCACCGGCACGAACGTCGATCCGGCGACGCTGGCGCGGCTGGCGGAGATCGACACCGTCACCGGGGTCAAGGAGGCCTCGGGCAACATCTCGCAGATGGCGGCGATCCTCCAGATCGTGCCCGAAACCTTCGCCGTGCTCTCCGGCGACGATGCGGTCACCCTGCCGCTCATCGCGCTCGGCGGCGTCGGCATCATCTCGGTGGTCTCCAACGAAGTCCCCTTCGCCATGGCGCGCCTGACCTCGCTCTGCCTGCAAGGGGACTTTGCCGCCGCGCGGGAGATGCAGCGCCGTCTGCACGCCTTGATGGAGATCAACTTCATCGAGGCCAATCCCGGACCGGTCAAGGCGGCGCTCGGCCTCATGGGCTTGATCGAGCCGGTCTTCCGCCTGCCCATGGTGCCGCCGAAACCGGAGAACCTGAAGAAGATCGAGAAGGTCCTGCTCGAGTTCGGCCTCATCCCGGAGGTCGCCGAATCCGATACCGCCGTGGAGACCCGGCTTGCCGGCTGAGGTCCTAGGCGCGCTGCGCGAGGAGATCGAAAGGCTCTACGCCGAGCCGCCGGGAGAGTACGGGCCGGAGCACCGCGAGCTCTTCGAGCGTTTCAAGGCGGCGCTCAACCGCGGCGAGATCCGCGCCGCCGAGCCGGACGCCGCCTCGCCAACCGGCTGGCTCGTCAATCCCTGGGTCAAGCAGGGGATCCTCGCCGGCTTCCGCATGGGCGAGGTGGTGGACATGTCCGTGGGAGGCCCTTCCGGGGGCCGGCTGCCATTCCTCGACAAGGCGACCTATCCGCCGCGGCCTCTCGACGTCAGCTCGGGCGTCCGCGTCGTCCCCGGGGGCTCCTCGATCCGTGACGGCTGTTACCTGGGCCGTGGCGTCATCTGCATGCCGCCGATGTACGTCAACGTCGGCGCCTGGGTGGATGAAGGCTCGCTCGTCGACTCCCACGCCCTGGTGGGGAGCTGCGCTCAGGTCGGCACGCGCGTGCACCTCTCCGCCGCCGCGCAGCTCGGCGGCGTGCTGGAGCCGGTGGGCGCCTCGCCGGTCATCGTCGAGGACGACGTCCTCATCGGCGGCAACTGCGGCGTCTACGAAGGAACGGTCGTCAAAAGACGGGCGGTGCTGGGCGCAGGGACGATCCTCACCCGCTCCACGCCGGTCTACGATCTCATGCGCGAGACGATCCACCGCGCCACGGAGGAGTTGCCGTTGGTGATTCCTGAAGAGGCGGTGGTCGTGCCCGGTTCCCGCGCCGTCGCAAGGGGCGCGGGGACGGACTGGGGGCTCTCTCTCTACACCCCCGTGATCGTCAAGTATCGCGATGCTTCGACGGACGAGCGGGTGCAGTTGGAGGAGTGGTTGCGGTAGGCGAATGCCAGGGTCAAGGATCCCAGATGTCCGCCATGATCTGAGTAACCGCGCGGAAGTGGGGGTCCGTCGTCAACAGGGCTGAACCACACTGCATGGCGCTGGCCGCGATCCAGATATCGTTCGTCGGGATCATGGCGCCCGCTCGACGCAAGGAATCGAAAATCACTGCGTGGC
>DATBGJ010000710.1:0-6811 GCA_036558045.1 Thermoanaerobaculia bacterium | reverse complement strand
GTGGCGCCGTCCAAAACCCAGAGCCGGCCCGCGGCGCCGGTAATGCCGGCGGGTCGCTGGGCCGGGATGGAGACGGCGAGCTCCTCGTTTCCTGGATTCTGCGGGGTGGTCGTGCCCTGGGCCTGGGCCAGGGCCGCGGCCGCCAGGCACGCGGTACCGAAGACGAGCCCGAGCCTGGCATGCCGGGAACGCTCCGGACAGAGACGACGGAAAAATCGTTGCAGCATGAGGACCCCTCCTGGCATCAGGTTGGACGATCCCTTCTGCGATCGAATCGTAGTGAGCAGAGAGCGGTGATGCCGTGGCGCTCTGTTTATCCAGGCGAACGTTGAAGGGAATTGTTACCCCGGGGAGCCGAGGGTGGATGGAATAAGGCCCAAGGGCCGATCTGTTAGACTGCCTCCCCTATGTCCGAACCCCGCCGCCCCCGCGTGGGCATGATCAGCCTCGGCTGCCCGAAGAACCTCGTCGACAGCGAGATCATGCTCGGCGAGCTCTCCCGGAGCGGCTACGAGGTGGTCAACGACCTCGGCGCGGCGGAGACGGTGGTGGTCAACACCTGCGCCTTCATCGAGGAGGCCCAGCGGGAGTCGATCGACGCCATCCTGGAGGCCGTGGCGCGCAAGGGCGACGGCGTCGAGCGCGTGCTGGTGGCCGGCTGCATGGTGAACCGCTTCGGCGATCAGCTCGCGAAGGAGATCCCGGAGATCGACGGCTTCGTCGGCCTCGACCAGCTCCGTGAAGTGGGGGAGGTGGTGCAGATCGGCGGCGGTCCGCCCTTACCGGCGCCTTCCCATCTGGTGTTCGATCATACGGCGCCCCGTCTCCTCACCACGCAGGGTCACGCCTATCTCAAGGTCGCCGAGGGCTGCAACAATCCCTGCACCTTCTGCGCGATCCCGCTGTGGCGCGGGCGCTTCCGCAGCCGCACCATCGAGAGCCTGGTCGCGGAGGCCCGCCAACTGGAGGAGGCGGGCATCGCCGAGCTGAACCTCATCGCCCAGGACACGACGCGCTACGGCGAGGACCTCGGGATGCGCCGGCACGGCCTCGTGCGGCTCGTCGAAGCGCTGCTCGCCGAGACCTCGATTCCCTGGATCCGCTTCCTCTACGCCTATCCGACGACCCTGGACGAGGACCTGCTGCGGCTGATGGGCGCCGAGGAGCGCTTCTGCTCCTATCTCGACATGCCGCTCCAGCACAGCCACGGCGAGGTCCTCGCGGCCATGCGGCGCGGCGGCGACGCCCGGCGCTATCTGCGATTGTTGGAGCGGGCGCGCGAGCTGGCGCCGGACGTCTTCCTGCGCTCCACCTTCATCGTCGGCTTCCCGGGCGAGACGGAGGAGCATTTCCAGGACCTCCTCGCTTTCGTCGAGAAGGCCCGCTTCGACCACCTCGGCGCCTTCGCCTACAGCCCCGAGGAAGGCACGCCCGGCGCCGCCCTCCCCGGCCGCGTGCCGAAGAACACCCAGCGCCGCCGGCTGCGCCAGCTCCTGGAGGCGCAGCGGCCGATCGCCCTGGAGCGGCGGCAGCGGCTGGTGGGCCGGCGCCTGACGGTGCTCGTCGAGGGCGCCTGCGAGGAGTCGGAGCACCTGCTCCAGGGCCGCCACGCGGGGCAGGCGCCGCAGATCGACGGCCGCGTGCTGATCAACGACGGCGCCGCGCCGGCCGGGGCGCTCGTCGAGATGGAGATCACCGAGGCCTTCGCGGACGACCTGGTGGGACACATCGTCGGCGCCGGTTCGCGGGATGCCGCACGGGTGACCCTCGCCGAAGCCGCCGCTTTCGCCTGATCCTTCCATGCACGTCGTCCAGGACGCGTACAACAGCAGCGATCTGCCGCGGGGTGGCGTCGGCACCATCGGCAACTTCGACGGCGTGCACCGCGGCCAGCGCGCCATCCTCGACCGGGTGGTGGACCGCGCCGGAGAGCTGGGCCTGCCGCCGGTCGTCGTGACTTTCGATCCCCACCCCCTCAGCGTGCTGGCGCCGGAGCGGGCGCCGGTGCCGCTGACGACGCCGCGCCAGAAGGAGAGGCTGCTGGAGGATGCGGGCATCGCCGCCACGCTGATCCTCCGTTTCACGCCGGAGCTCGCGCGGGTGCCGGCGCGCGGCTTCGTGCGCGACTTCCTGCACGAGCGGCTCGATCTCAAGGAGATCTACGTCGGCGAGAGCTTCGTCTTCGGCCACCGGCGCGAGGGGAATCTGGATCTGTTACGGCGGATGGGAGAGGAGCTCGGCTTCGCCGTGGACGGCGTCGACGAGGTGGTCCACGCCGGCGAACGGATCTCCAGCACCCGCATCCGCCGCGCGGTGGCCGACGGCAACGTCGCCGCGGCGGCGGAGATGCTGGGCCGGCCCTACGCCCTGGAAGGCACCATCGCCCGGGGGGACCGCATGGGCAAGCGGCTGGGCTGGCCCACCATCAACGTCATGCCCGAGAACAAGCTGATCCCGGCCGACGGCGTCTACGCTTCCCGGGTGTTCTTCCCCAGCTATCCCGCCACCTTCGACTGCGCCACCAACATCGGCACGCGGCCGACGGTCTACGAGAACTACCAGCGGGTGGTGGAGAGCCACATCCTGGATTTCAAGGCGGATGTCTACGGCCAGCGGGTGGAGCTGCACTTCTATAAGCGACTGCGGGAGGAGAGGATCTTCCCCACGGTGATGGACCTCTCGGCGCAGATCGGCCGCGACGTCGAGGCCACCCGGGAGTTCTTCGCCCGCCGCCGGCTGGAACAAGAAGCCCCCTTCGCGGGGTTTGAACGAGAGTGAAGGGCCGCCCGTGGCGGCTTTTGTTGACATCAGGAGAGAGGAAAACGACATGGCCAGTGACAAGATCGTGACGCTCACGGACGCGAATTTCGAGGGCGAGGTGCTGAAATCGGACCAGCCCGTGCTGGTGGACTTCTGGGCGGTCTGGTGCGGCCCCTGCCGCATGGTGGCGCCGGTGCTCGACGAGCTGGCGGAGGAGCTGGACGGCAAGGTCCGCATCGCCAAGCTCAACGTCGACGAGAACCAGCAGATCGCTTTCCAGTACCAGGTATCGAGCATTCCCACCTTCATCCTCTTCAAGGGCGGCCAGATGGCCGACCGCATGATGGGCGCCATGCCCAAGTCGAACTTCCAGAAATTCATCGACCGCAACCTGGAGGCGAACGCCTGACGGCACGTCTGGCGGCGCTTTCCGCCGGGCTGGACGAGCTGGGCTGCAAGGCCCTGCTCGTCCTCGCCGGGTCGTCTCAGGATTCCGACCTCGCTCCCTTCCTCGCCGGTCCGGCTCATCTCGGGGACTGCCTGCTGGTGGCCCCCCGCGGAGAGGAGCCGCGCCTCGCCTACCTGACGCCCATGGAGCGGGACGAGGCGGCAACCACCGGCCTCGCCCTTCTCACTCCTGAAGCGCTGGAGGTCCTGCGTTGGGCCGGGGAGCACTCCGAGCTGGCGCCTTTCCTCGCGCGCGTGATCGCGCGCGCCTTCGACCTCTGCGGGCTCGAACCGGGACGCGTCGCGCTCGCCGGCCACGGCCCGGCCGGCGCCATCCAGGGCGCTTGCTCGCTCCTGACCGCCGAGGGCTGGACCCTCGTGCCGGGCAACGCCCTGTTGCTCGCCTTGCGCAAGCGCAAACAGCCGGCGGAGCTGCAGGGCATCCGCGAGGCCGCGGCCGCGGCCTGCGACGCGTTGCGCGCCGTGGCCCGCCTGCTGGCCGCCGCCGCTCCCGACGGCTCGACCGGCGAGCTGTGGCTGGAAGGGGAGCGCCTGCGCGTCCGCCGGCTGCGCGCCGAGATCGGCCGCCTGTTCGCCGAGCGCGGTCTGGAGCAGCCCCGCGGCAACATCATCGCCCCGGCGGAGGAGAGCGGCGTGCCGCATTCCGCCGGCGCGCCGGACCGCGTCCTGCGCGCCGGCGAAGCGCTGGTGGTGGACGTCTTCCCGCGCGGCCGGCTGTTCGCGGACTGCACCCGCACCTTCTGCGTCGGCAAGCCCGGCGAGCCGCTGGCGCGGGCCCACGCCGCCGTCCGCGCCGCGGTGGAGGAGCTGCACCTGCGCGCCGCGCCGGGCGTGCGCGGCTGGGACCTGCAGGAGCTCGTCTGCGACCGCTTCGGCGCCGCGGGATATCCCACCCCCATCTCCGAGCCCGGCAACACCCGCGGCTACGTGCACAACCTCGGCCACGGCGTCGGTTTCGAGCTCCACGAGCTCCCCATCTTCAAGAAGGTCTCGGGCGCCGAGGGAGTGCTGCGCGAGGGCGACGTCTTCACTCTGGAGCCGGGCCTCTACGATCCGGTCGCCGGCTGGGGCGTGCGGCTGGAGGATCTGGTCTACCTCGGTTCCGACGGTCTGGAAACGCTGACGCCGCTGCCGTACGATCTCGATCCGAAGAAGTGGGACGGCCGTCGGACCCGATCCCGCCGATTTCTTGATTCGGATCGTGCCGGCGCCGTCGGCAAGGGCCTTTGAGTCGGGTAGGACCTTCCGCGTCCCGCAAGGCGAATTGGAGACACCATGCCAGACACCACCCCGGCCTACGAAAAGCTCGGCGCCTTCTATCTCGGCCGCCCCTACGATCCGGACCGCGGCGAGACGGCTCCGGCGCCGCTGCTCTATGACTCGCGGGACCTGCTGACCCACGCCGTGTGCGTGGGCATGACCGGCAGCGGCAAGACGGGGCTGCTCATCGGCCTCGTCGAGGAGGCGGCGATCGATCAGATCCCTTCTCTGGTCATCGATCCGAAGGGCGACCTGTCGAACCTGCTGCTCACGTTTCCAGAGCTGAAAGCCGCCGATTTCGCGCCGTGGATCGATCCCGACGCGGCCGCCCGCGCCGGCATGACTCCCGAGGCGTTCGCCGCCAAGGAGGCCGAGACCTGGCGCAACGGGCTCGCCCAGTGGGAGCAGAGCGGCGAGCGCATCGCCCGCCTGCGCGCCGCCGCCGACTTCGCCATCTACACGCCCGGCAGCGAGGCCGGCCTGCAGGTCTCCATCCTCTCCTCGCTCGCCGCGCCGCCGCCGGAGATCGTCGCCGACGGCGACCTGCTGCGCGAGCGCGTCGGCACGTTGGTCTCCAGCCTCCTCGCTCTCCTCGGCGTCGAGTCCGACCCCATCCAGGGCCGCGAGCACATCCTGCTCTCCACCATCTTCGACGCCGCCTGGCGCGAGGGCCGGGGGCTGGACCTCGCCGGTCTGATCCAGCAGATCCAGAAGCCGCCGATCGAGCGCGTGGGCGTCATGGACCTCGAGTCCTTCTATCCCTCGAAGGAGCGCTTCGCCCTCGCCATGGCGTTCAACAACCTGCTCGGCTCGCCCGGCTTCGCGGCGTGGCTGCGCGGCGAGCCGCTCGACGTCGACCGCCTGCTCTACACCGCGTCAGGCAAGCCGCGGGTAGCCATCTTCTCGATCGCCCACCTCTCGGACCGCGAGCGGATGTTCTTCGTCGCGCTGCTCTTGAACCAGACCCTCGGCTGGATGCGCGGCCGGCCGGGGACGACCAGCCTGCGGGCCCTCCTCTGCATGGACGAGGTCTTCGGCTACATGCCGCCGGTGGCGGAGCCGCCGTCGAAGAAGCCGCTCCTCACCCTGCTGAAGCAGGCGCGCGCCTTCGGGGTCGGCCTCGTGCTCGCCACGCAGAACCCGGTGGACGTCGATTACAAGGGCCTCGCCAACGTCGGCACCTGGTTCCTCGGCCGCCTGCAGACGGAGCGCGACAAGGAACGGCTGATGGACGGCCTCCAGGGAGCGGGCGGCGGCAAGCTCGAGCCCGCGCGCCTGGACCAGCTCCTCTCCGGCCTCGCCAAGCGCGTCTTCCTGCTCCACGACGTGCACGCGGACGAGCCGTTGCTCTTCCAGACCCGCTGGACCCTCTCCTACCTGCGGGGACCGCTCACCCGGCCCGAGATCAAGCGCCTGATGGACCCCCTCAAGCAGGCGCCGCCCGCGGCGCCTGCGGCGCAGCCGGCCGTGACGGCGCGCGCCGCCGCTCCGGCTGCCGCCGTGCAGGCGCCAGCGGGGAGCGCCGCGCCGGTCCTGCCGCCGGACGTGCCCCAGGCTTTTCTCCCCGTGCGCGCGAAGCCGGAGGGCATCGTCTACCAGCCGCACCTCTTCGCCACGGCGGCGGTGCACTACGTGGACGCCAAGCGCGGCATCGACCACGCGGAGGATCTCACGCTGCTCGCGCCGCTCACCGACGAGGGGGTGGACTGGTACACCGCCGCGGCCGCGGAGCTGGCGCGGGAGGATCTCGAGCCGGAGCCGGTGCCGGGCGCCCGTTTCGCCTCGCTGCCGGACGCGGCGGTGAAGGCCAAAAGCTACGACTCCTGGCGCAAGGCCCTGGCGGATTGCCTCTACCGCACCCGCCACTGCGACCTCTTCAGCAGCGGCGAGCTGGGGGAAGCCTCGCGGCCGGGCGAGTCCGAGCGCGACTTCCGCATCCGCCTCGCCGAGGCCGGCCGCGAGAAGCGCGACGAGGAGGTGGAGGAGCTGCGCAAGAAGTACGGCGCCAGGACGGCGCAGCTCCAGGAGCGCATCCGGCGCGCCCACCAGGAGCGCGAGCGGCAAGCCGGCCAGGCGCAGCAGCAGACCCTGTCGACCGTGGTCTCCGCCGGCACCGCCGTGCTGGGCATGCTCTTCGGCCGCCGCCGGTCTTTCTCCACGGCGGGCGCCGCCATGCGCGGCGTGGGCCGCACCTTCCAGGAGAAGCAGGACGTGAGCCGCGCCGAGGAGACCGTCGAGACGCTGGAAAAGCAGCTCGCGGATCTCAACGCCGCGCTGGAGCAGGAGGTGGGCAACCTCTCGGCGCGCTTCGATCCCCAGGCCG
>DATBGJ010000709.1:0-4104 GCA_036558045.1 Thermoanaerobaculia bacterium | reverse complement strand
GTTGAAGGTATAGGGACAGGGGTAGCACTCCGCCGCACAGGCGGCCTGGAGTTGGCTGCAGGTGCAGGGACAGGCGGTGGGGCACCAGGTCGTGACGCCATCGCACGTGACATGCCCGGGCTCGCCTGCCGCACAGTTGCGGTCCGCGGCCGAACAACTGCTATTACCCTCGCAACTGACGGTGCCGGACGCGCAGTTGGCCGAGGCGGTGCACAGGGACTTCGCCCCAGCCCCACTGCGGGGTGGCCGCCTTGCAGCACGCGGCGGGTCCTCCGGTGTCTTCACCGGCGCGGCGATGGAGGCGATGAAGGCCCGGTCCGCAGCGCTCAGCACCGGCGCCTGCGGCGAGTCCGCCGACGCCGGAGAGACGAGGAGGCCGAGAGCTGCCGAAGCCAAAAAGAGCGCGAGAGCCAACTTCCTCATAGTGATTCCTCCTTTCTGAGAATGAAGCTCGTCTTCGCGGGGAGTCGGAGCCGAGAAGATTCGCGTATAGGACCTCCCTAAAGGATTGGTGCCTCGGAGGGGCGTCACCGCGACGCCGGAGCCGGAGAGTCAGCGCCATGGAACCGGACTGGCTGCTACCATACCCGCCCATGGACGACGTCGACGCGCTCGAAGGGCTGGTCCACCGCTCCCTGGACGAGATGCCGGCCGCCTTGGAGGAGCTGATCGCGTCTCACAAGTCCGCCGTCGAGCGGTTCGACCTGCTCGGCTGGCCGCGGCCCGAGGTGGCGCTGGTCTCCGGCTCCGGCCTCGCCGTGGATCTGGGCGAGAAGAGCCACGGTCCGGTGCAGCTCGAGTTCCTCCTCCCCTTCCCCAGCCATGCCATCGAAGGCCATCCGCATCAGGTCGAGATGTTCCATGCCCTGCCGGACCGTCCCGTCCTCTACTACAAGGGTCGCCTGCATTCGTACCAGGGCTACAGCGCCAACGACACGGTCTTTCCGATCCGGCTGGCGGCGCTCCTCGGCGCCAAGGTCCTGGTGATGACGAACGCGACCGGCGGCCTGCAGCCGCACCATCAGGCCGGCGATCTCGTCCTCGTCCGCGACCACCTCAACCTGACGGGGATGAATCCGTTGCGCGGCCAACTGCCGCCGGATTGGGGTCCGCGCTTCCCCGACATGACCTCGGCCTACGATCCGCGCCTGCGCGAGCTCACCCTCCGCCTCGCCGGCGAGCTCGGCATCCCGTTGACCGAGGGCGTCTACGCGGGGCTGAGCGGTCCCAGCTACGAGACTCCGGCGGAAGTGCGGATGCTGCAGACGCTGGGCGGCGACGTGGCGGGCATGTCCACCGTGCTGGAGGTCATCGCGGCCCGCCACATGGGAATGCGCTGCCTGTGCATCTCCATGGTCAGCAACGTCGCCGCGGGCTTGAGCGACGCGCCGATCCACCACGAGGAGGTCCTCGCCGCCGGCCAGATCGCGGCGGCGAAGCTGCGGGAGTTGCTGGGGGCGCTGGTGCGGGCGCCGGAGCTGATCTAGGGCCCCATGCCCCCTCGCATCGAGCACCGCGCCCGGTTCGATCTCGTCCGCTACGCCAACGTGTGGGAGGACGCGGCGGTGCTGCGCTCCGCCCTGGCGCCGGAACCGGGAAAGCGCATGCTCTCTATCGCTTCGGCGGGGGACAACGCCTTCGTCCTCCTCGCCGCCGGCGCGGAGGTGGTGGCGGCGGACCTCTCGCCGGCCCAGCTCGCCCTCGTCGAGCTGAAGCGCGCGGCGATCCGCCACCTCGGGCACGCCGAGACGCTCGCTTTCCTGGGAGCGCGTCCGAGCGGCGACCGGCGGCCGGTCTACGAGCGGCTGGGGCGCGATCTCACCCCGCGCACGCGCGAGTTCTGGCGCGAGCGCCTGGACGAGGTCGAGGACGGCGTCATCCACCACGGCAAGTTCGAGGACTACTTCCGGCTCTTCCGCGAGCGCATCCTGCCGCTGATCCACCGCCGGCGCACCGCGCTCGGCCTCCTCGCCGAGCGCGACGAGGCCGGCCGGCGGCGGTTCTATCGCGAGGAGTGGGACAACCTGCGCTGGCGCCTCCTCTTCCGCGTCTTCTTCAGCCGCTTCGCCATGGGCCGGCTGGGGCGCGATCCCGAGTTCTTCCGTTACGTCGAGGGCTCGGTCGCGGAGCGCATCCTCGGCCGCGTCGAGTACGCGCTCACCGCCCTGCCCACGCATGTCAATCCGTATATGGAGTACATCCTGAGAGGCGCTTTCAAGGATTCCCTGCCTCTCTACCTGCGGCCGGAGACGTTCGCGGATCTGAAGCGCCACCTCGACCGGCTGACCCTCTTCGAAGGCCCCGTCGAGGAGGCGGCGCGCGTCCATCGAGGGGCGGGATTCGACGGCTTCAACCTCTCGGACATCTTCGAGTACCTGGACTTGGGAGCCAGCGCCGCGATCTACGAACGGTTGCTCGACGCGGCGCGTCCCGGAGCCCGCTTCGCCTACTGGAACATGCTCGTGCCGCGCCGCCTCGGCGAGCGGTACCCGGATCGCGTGCGGCATCTCGCGGATGAGGCGAAGGCCCTCTTCGCGCGCGACCTCGCCTTCTTCTACAGCGCCTTCGTGCTCGAGGAGGCGGTCTGACCCCGACGCTCTCGGGCGGCGATCTGCGCGGCGCGGCCATCCTCGCCGCGATCTTCCTTTCCCTGCTGATCATCGCCGAGCTGTGGCGCCGCTTCGGCGATCCGAAGCCCGAGCACACGCGGAAGCTCGTCCACCTCGGCGGCGGCGTGGCCTGTCTGTTCTTTCCCTTCCTGGTGCGCTCGCCGTGGGTGGTGCTGGCGCTGGCCCTGCCGCTCACGCTGCTGTTCGTGGCAGGGGGCCGCTTCGGGTTCCTCAAGAGCCTGCACGGCGTGGCCCGGCGCAGCCGCGGCGCGGAGTACTACCCGCTCTCCGTCTTCCTCGTCTTCCTGATGACGCAGGGCCGGCCCTGGCTCTATCTCTCCGCCGTGCTGGTGCTCGCCGTGGGCGACGCCTTCGCGGCGCTCATCGGCAGCCGCTACGGCGTGGTGCGCTACGAGGTGGAGGACGAGCAGAAGAGCCTCGAGGGCTCGCTCGTCTTCCTGGTGATCGCCTTCCTGGCCATCCACCTGCCGACCCTGCTGCTGACGGACCTGCCGCGCCCGGTCTGCGTGCTCGCGGCGCTGCTCGTCGCCGCGCTGGTGACCGGCTTCGAGGCGATTTCGCTCGAAGGCGCGGACAACCTGTTCATCCCGCTCGCGGTGGTGGTGATCCTCGGCAAGATCACCGCCAAGCCGCTCTCCGAGGTGGTCTACCAGAACCTCTCGCTGCTCGCCCTCTGCCTCGCCATCGGCTTCGCGGTCTGGCGCTTCCGCTCGTTCAACGTCGGCGGCGCCATCACCTTCATCCTCTTCGCCTACGGCACCTGGTCGCTCGGCTCCTGGGTGTGGACGCTGCCGGTGCTCGTGGGCTTCGCGGGATATCTCGCGGCCTGGCTGCGCTTCGCGCCGCCGGGCCATGGTTCGGGGGTCAAGGTAAGGACCGTGGCACGGGGCTGCCTCCCGCCCTTCACCATGCTGCTGTTGGCGAACAGCCTGGGGCGTTACGAGACGTTCTTCGCCTCATACCTGGCCGCGAGCGCCGCCGTGCTCGCCTTCAGCCTGGCCAACGGAGTCTTCCGTCTCGAGCGCCGCCGGACCTGGATGCTCGGCGCGCTGGGAGTGGCGTTCCTCGGCGCGCTCCTCGCCGTCGTGGGACCCTGGATCGCAACGCGTCAAGCACCGCCGGCAACGCTGCTGGCGATCCTCGCGGTCACCATCCTCGTGACGCTGGTCAACACCGCGATCGAGCTGCGGAATCCGGAGCTGCCCAAAAGCCGCGAATGGACCGCATGGCGGTTCCTGCTCAGCTTCGTGGCGGCGGGAGCGGTGCTGGGATTGCAGGCGCTGGTGTTGGCGCCGCTCTGGGATCCGGGGTGGAGGTGAGAATAACGTTCGCCTCTACTCCGGACGACTTGGACTTTCCGAGCATGCATCGGCCGATCGAGGTCCAGGGCTTCCTCTTCGACCTCGACGGCACCGTTTACCAGGAGAACGAGGCGATTCCGGGCGCGGCCGAGGCGATCGCGGAGCTGCGCCGC
>DATBGJ010000708.1:0-6800 GCA_036558045.1 Thermoanaerobaculia bacterium | reverse complement strand
TGATCTCGAAGTTCTTGACCGGGACGTCCTTGTCGAAGGAGAGCTTGTCCAGGATCAGCGCCTTCGCCTTCTCCGCCTCGTCCGTGAGCCCCGTCAGGAGCAGCGTGTCCAGGGCGTCCACCGGCGTCATGAGGAGAGGCTCCCCGCGCCAGTCGCGCGGCGTCCTGCTGAGCGGCCGGAGCTCGTCGTGACCCCAGGCGTAGCGCTCGTAGGCCTTCCAGGCGTAGAGGAGCTCGGCACGCACCCGCTCCGCCATTTCGGCACGGTTCACAGGCGGACCGGCGGCGGTCGCCGGGAAGAGCGCGAGGAGGAGAACGGCGGTTGAGAGGGCGGTTGTGGTTTTCATCCGAGGCGTCGCATCAGTTTATGATGAGGAGGCCATGCAGCGCATGGAGCTTGAAGCCCTTCCCAAAGAGGTGCGCCGGCAGGCGTCCGAGCTGGAGGCGCGGTTTGGCGGTCTCCTCGACTCGGCTCCCGACGCCATGGTCATCGTCAACCGAGACGGCTGCATCCTGCTCGTCAACGCGCAGACGGAACGCCTCTTCGGTTATTCCCGGACCGAGCTCGTCGGCCGGGCGGTCGAGATCCTCGTACCGCTCCGCTTCCATGCGCGGCATCCGGGCCACCGTACGGGCTATGCCGTCGATCCGCGGGTGCGGCCGATGGGGGCGGGGCTGGAGCTCTTCGGCCTGCGCAAGGACGGCACGGAGTTTCCGGTGGAGATCAGCCTGAGCCCGATGGAGGAAGGCGCCCTCGTCTTCAGCGCCATCCGCGACATCACCGAGCAGAAACGCCTGAAGGAAGAGCTGCAACGGAAGAACGAGGAGATCGCTCAGCAGTACCGGCGGGTGCAGGCGGCCAACCGCCTGAAGAGCGAATTCCTGGCCAACATGTCGCACGAGCTGCGCACGCCGCTCAACGCCATCATCGGCTTCACCGAGCTCATCCACGACGGCAAGGTGGGGGCGGTGTCGGCCGAGCAGAAGGAATTCCTCGGCGACATCCTGAACAGCTCGCAGCACCTGTTGCAGCTCATCAACGACGTTCTCGACCTCGCCAAGGTGGAGGCGGGGAAGATCGAGTTCTATCCGGAACCGCTGGGCCTCCAACGGGTGATCGGCGAGGTGCGCGACATCCTGCGCACCCTGGCCAGCCGCAAGCGCATCGCGATCGAGGTGGCGGTGGAGCCGGCGGTGGCCGAGGTTTTCGCCGACGCGAGCAAGCTGAAGCAAGTCCTCTACAACTATCTCTCGAACGCCTTGAAGTTCTCGCCGGACGGCGGCCGCGTCGCCGTGCGCGCGCTGCCGGTGGGGACGCAGGAGTTCCGCCTCGAGGTGGAGGACTCGGGGATCGGCATCAAGCCCGAGGATCTCGGCCGCCTGTTCGTCGAATTCCAGCAGCTCGACGCCAGCACGGCCAAGAAATACTCCGGCACGGGGCTGGGTCTCGCGCTCACCCGGCGCATCGTCGAGGCGCAGGGAGGCCGGGTGGGTGTCGAGAGCACGTTCGGCCACGGCAGCCTTTTCTTCGCCGTGTTGCCGCGCAACCTCGCGACCTCTCTACAGCTCGCAGCGGAGCGGGCGGAGCCCGTACCCGGGAAGCGCGTCCTGGTGATCGACGAGGACGCCGAGGACCGCGAGTGGCTCTTCCGCACGCTCTCCGCCGCCGGCTATGCGGTCGCGGCTGCCGCCAGCGGCCAGGAGGGGCTCCGCCGCTGCCGCGAGGAGGTGTTCGACGCCATCACCCTCGATCTGCTGCTCTCCGACGTCTCAGGCGGCGATCTCCTGCGCGCCATCCGCGGCGACGGCCACAACCGCGATACGCCGATCATCATCGTCAGCGTCGTCGCCGACCTGGGAGTGGGGGCCGGCTGCCAGATCCACGACATTCTCCAGAAGCCGGCGCGGCGAGAGGATTTGCTCGCCGCCCTGGCCAGCGCCGCCGTACCTCCCGACGGCCGTTCGGTGCTGGTGGTCGACGATGACGCGGCCGCCCTGAAGCTGGCGGAGAAGATCCTCCGCCAGGCGGGTTATCGGCCCGTCTGCATCGCCAACGGCGCCCTGGCCCTGGAGGCGGCCGCCCAGGAGCCGCCGGCGGCGGTGGTGCTCGACCTCATGATGCCGGAGATGGACGGCTTCGAGTTCCTGCGGCGGTTCCGCGCCACCGAGCCGGGCCGGCGGACGCCGGTCATCGTATGGACCGTCAAGCACGACCTGAGCGCCGACGAGCGCGAGCAGCTACGGACCTCGGTGCGCACGATCCTCGCCAAGGGCGAAGGGACCGCGGCCCTCATCGAAGAGATCGCTTCGCAAGTGCCCCTGGCCGGCGGCGGAGCTGCCGGGAGGAGTTGACCCATGGCCGGTGAAGCCATCCTGATCGTCGACGACAACCCGGTAAACCTCAAGCTGGTCAGGGTCCTGCTCGCCTCGCAGGGTTATGAGGTGCGCACCGCCGGCGACGCCGAGGAGGCGCTGGCCGTGCTGCGGGAGCTCACGCCTCGGCTGATCCTGATGGACATCCAGCTCCCCGGCATGGACGGCCTGGAGCTGACGCGGCGGCTGCGGGCCGATCCCGCCATGCGCGGCGTCGTCATCCTCGGCCTCACCGCCTATGCCATGAAGGGCGACCAGGAGAAAGTGCTCGCCGCCGGCTGCGACGGCTACATCTCCAAGCCGATCGACACCCGCAAGTTCCCCCAGCTCGTGGCGGAGTACCTCGAAAAGTCCTCGTAAGAGATATCCCCGTTCTGTAGGGGCGGCCCGGAATCGGAGTACCCTGTAAGAATTCTCTGGGAGGTGCGTTTCCATGGGCGAAGGAGAAAGGAGGGCAGGAGGCGTGCAAGCCGCAGCCTACGAGAGACCGCTCGATACCCCCCCGGACGCCCTGGAAGCACTGTTCCGGGAGCACCACGGGGCGGTTTACCGCGCGGCGTACCGGATCACCGGCGACGCCATGGACGCGGAGGACGTTCTGCAAACCGTTTTCACCCGACTCCTGCGGCGAGAGGAGCAGCCGGATCTCTCGGAGAGCGCGGGGAGCTACCTCCACCGGGCGGCGGTCAACGCCGCGCTGGACCTGATGCGGCGGCGCAAGCGCTCCCGCCGGGTCGACCTGGAGGAGGTCGGCGAGACGCTCGAGGACCGGTCGGACCTGGGCCCCGAGCGCGCCCGCGGCAACCGCGAGCTGAAAAGCCGGTTGCGGGAGGCGATGTCGCGCCTCTCCCCCCGGCAGGCCGAGATCTTCACGCTCCGCTACCTCGAAGGGATGGGCAACCTGGAGATCGCCCGCCTGCTCGGCGCCTCCCAGACCTCCATCGCCGTACTACTGCATCGCGCGCGGCACCGGCTCCAGAGGGAGCTGGGGTCGTTTGAAGGAGAACCGTCATGAGCCTGTTCAAGAAGAACGAAGACCTCCTGGACGAGGCGATCGCCCGAGTGGCGAACGAGCCGATCGACCCGCAGCAGGTCGAAGCGGCGGCGGCCCGCGTCTGGACGCGGCTGCAGGCTGCCGAAGCCCCGGCCACCGCACCGGCGATGGCCGCGGCCGCTCCGGCCGCCGGCAGCCTGCACGGCTGCGCAGACTTCCAGTCCCTGATCCCCGCCTACCTGCGGGGTGAGCTCTCCCCGGCGCGCGCGTTGCTCGTCGAGGACCATACGCGGAGCTGCGTGCCCTGCCGCCGGGCCCTCCGCGAGGCCCGCGAGGGCCGCCAGGTGGCGCAGCGGCCGGCGGCCGCGAAGTCATGGGTCCGCGATCGCCGGGTGTGGATGCCGCTCGCCGCCATGATGGTGGTGGCGCTCGGCTTCGGCCTGGTGTTGATGATCCAGGAGATGCTCGCCGGCGGCTCGCGCATGGCGAGCATCGAGTCTGTTGAAGGCACCCTTTACCGCGTGGCGGACGACGCGGGCGGCCGTCCGCTCGCCGTCGGCGAAACGATCGACGAAGGCGAGGAGATCCGCACGGCCAAGGGCTCGACGGCGGTGGTGCGCATGGCCGACGGCTCGCGCATCGAGATGGGCGAGCGGGCCAGCTTCGCGCTCGACGCCGGCTACAAGGGCAACACCATCGAGCTGGCGCGCGGCCGCATCATCGTGCAGGCCGCCAAGCAGCGGCCCCGCCACCTGTTCGTCGCCACCCGCGACGCGCTGGTCTCGGTGACCGGCACGATCTTCTCCGTCAACTCCGGCACCAAGGGCGCCCGCGTGTCGGTGATCGAGGGCGAGGTGCACGTCAAGCAGGCGCGCAGCGAGTCGGTCCTCCATCCGGGCGACCAGGTGACGACGCACGCCAGCGTCTCGCAGGTGCCGATCCGCGAGGAGATCGCCTGGAGCCGCAACGCCAAGCAGTACGACGAGCTGCTGGCCGAGCTGACCGCTCTCGGCAAGGAGATCGACGCGCAGGTGGAGCGGCCGGGGCTGCGGTACTCGACCCGGCTGCTGGACCTCGCCCCCGCCGAGACGACGGTCTGGATCGCGCTGCCGAACCTCTCCCACAGCCTCGGCGAGACCCAGCGCATCCTCGACCAGAAGATCGCCGAGAGTCCGTCGCTGGCGCAGTGGTGGATGGAGACGCTGCGCTCGACCGGCAACGAGCAGAAGTTCCACGACATGATCGAGAAGATCGGCGCCCTGGGCCGCTACCTGGGCGACGAGGTGGCGGTGGCCATGGCAGCCGGCAAGGACGACGACTGCGCGCCGGTGCTGCTCGCCGAGGTGACCAACGAGGCCTCCTTCCGCGCCACCCTCGAGCAGGAGATGGCCAACCTCAACTCCGGCGAGGGCAAGCCGCTGGTGATCGTGGACGATCTGGCGGCCGCGCCTGCGGACGCCGGCATGCTGCTGTACATCCACGACGGCCTGCTCATCGCTTCCCCGAGCGCAGCCGAGCTGCGCGAGGCGGCGGCGCTCGCCGCCGGCGGCAACAACCCGTTCACCGCCACGAGCTTCCACGACCGCATCGCCCGCGACTACCGGGATGGCGCCGGCTGGCTGTTCGCGGCGGACCTGCACACGCTGGTGCGCAAGGGCCAGGAGAAGGAGTCTTCGGAGTCGCAGCAGATGGCCGAGAAGCTCGGCATCCTCGACCTCGACCACTTCATCATCGACCGCCGCGAGGTCGACGGCCGGGCCGAGACCCGCGCCGCCCTGACCTTCGATCATCCGCGGCGGGGAGTGGCCTCGTGGATCGCCGCGCCGGCGCCGATGGGGAGCCTGAGCTTCTTCTCCCCTGACGCAAACCTTGCGGCGGCCTTCGTCGTAAAGAGCCCCGTGACCATTCTCGACGAATTGCTCGCCGTCAATCCCGAGTTCGCCCGCGAGCTGGCGGAAGCGCAGAGCAAGCACGGCTTCGACCTGCGCAACGACCTCGCGGCGCCCCTGGGGGGCGAATTCGCCGTGGGCGTCGACGGGCCGGTGCTGCCGACGCCTTCGTGGAAGCTGGTCGCCGAGGTCTACGAGCCGGCGCGCCTGCAGCAGACGTTCGAGCGGGCGGTGGCCCGTCTCAACGACGAGCTGCGGGCCGAGGGCAAGGCCGGCGTCCAGCTCGCCAGCGAGGAGAGCGGCGGCCACACGTTCTACGCCGTGCAGGGCACCGAGCCCAAGGTCGAGCTCCACTACGTGTTCGAGGACGGCTACCTGCTGGCCGGTCCCAGCCGGGCGCTGCTCGAGCGGTCGCTCCAGCAGCGGGAGTCGCAGGCGACGCTGGCGACGACGGCCAAGTTCCGCGACCTGCTCGGTCCGGACGGCCAGGTGAACGTCTCGGCTCTGGTCTACCAGAACGTGGCGCCGCTGGCGAAGTCGGCTTCCAAGGTGCTGCCCGGCGGTGCCGCCAAGGACGGCGGACCGCAGGGCGGGCCGGCGGCGATCGGCCGCTGGCTGGCGGCGCAGGGGCCGACCCTCTACTACGCCTACGCGGAGGCGGACCGCATCGTCTTCGCCGGCAGCAACCAGAACCCCCTGGGCCTCAATCTCGGGACGCTGGCCGGTTTCGGCGGCATCTTCGGAGCGGCCGGTCCAGGGAACGCCGACGCGGGAGCCCAGTAGCGTTTTCGCCAGGCAACCGGAGCCGCCATGTCCGACCCGACGACACCCATCATCGAGCTCCAGGGCCTGGAGGTGCGGTTCGGGAGGCGTCCGATCCTCAACGGATTGCACGCCTCCCTGACCGGCCGCTGCATCGGGCTGCTGGGTCCCAACGGCGCCGGCAAGACGACGCTGCTCCATACTCTTCTCGGTTTCCATCCTCCCGCCGCGGGCACCGCCCGCGTCTTCGGCCACGACATCCGGACGGAGACGCGGGCCATCCGCGGCCTCATGGGCTACATGCCCGAGAGCGACGCCTTCATCTCCGGCATGACCGCGGTGCGGTTCGTGCGGTTGATGGGCGAGCTCTCGGGCCTGCCTTCCGAGCGGGCCCTGGAACGGGCCCACGAGACGCTGTTCTACGTCGGCCTCGGCGAAGCCCGCTATCGCAAGGTCGAGACCTATTCGCTCGGCATGAAGCAGGTCGCCAAGCTCGCCCAGGCCCTGGTGCACGGTCCCCGGCTCCTCTTTCTCGACGAGCCGACCAACGGGCTCGATCCGGCCGCCCGCGAGCGCATGCTCCGGCTGATCCGGGACATCCGCGACACGGGCGAGGTGAACATCATTCTTTCGTCCCACCTGCTGCGCGACGTCGAGGAGTGCTGCGAGGAGGTGCTCGTCCTCAAGCAAGGCTCGATCGCCACCTATTGCAACCTCGAGGAGGAGCGGCGCGCCAACCGCAAGTTCCTGGAGCTGGAGGTGCGGGGCGGCGACGACGAGGCT
>DATBGJ010000707.1:0-1525 GCA_036558045.1 Thermoanaerobaculia bacterium | reverse complement strand
CGTCGTGACGTACCTGAATCCCGCCGGTCTGCCCGCGAAGCCCTCACCTCCCCGGCCCTCCTCTCCCAGAGGGAGAGGAACGAGGCCGTAGGGTGCGCTATGCGCACCGCCAAGCTCATGGTGCGCACAGCGCACCCTACGTCTTCCCCTCTCTCCCTCGGGGAGAGAGGGGCCAGGGGAGTGAGGGCCGCGGCGGCACGGACCGTTCGAGTACCCCCAATCATTGCTCGTCAAGGAAATCCCCCATGCTTCGCAAGACCGTTCTGTTGACGCTCGCCCTCACCCTCGCGGCGGCGCTCGCCCTGGCCGAGGGCCCGACCTCCGGCGCGCTCCTCGCGCCGCTCTCGCGCGGCGAGACGCTCGATCTGCCGCCGCTCGACGAGAAGATCCCGCGTCCCGACGCGGTGCTCGGCTATCCGCTCGGCGCGCGCTTCACCTCGTGGGACCGCATCGTCTCCTATCTGGAGGCGCTCGACGCCGCTTCGCCGCGGGTGAAGATGTGGGAGTACGGCCGCACCTACGAGGGGCGCCCGCTGAAGCTCGTGGCGGTCTCCACGCCCGAGAACCTGGAGCGGCTGGACGAGATCCGTCAGGACGTCCAGCGGCTCGCCGCCGGCTCCGGGCTCCAAGGGGGAGAGAAGGACCGCCTGGTGAAGCGCACGCCGCTCGTCGTCTGGCTCGCCTACGGCGTCCACGGCAACGAGTCCTCCTCGGCCGAGGCCGCCATGGGCGCGGCCTACGTGCTGGCGGCCGGCCAGGGCGAGACGGCCGAGATGCTGAAGGACGTCGTGGTGCTCATCGATCCGCTGCAGAACCCGGACGGCCGCGAGCGCTACGTCGACGGCTACAAGCAGCGGCGCGGCGACGAGGCCAATCCCCGCCGCACCTCGGCCGAGCACTGGGAGCCCTGGCCCGGCGGCCGGCAGAACCATTACCTGATCGATCTCAACCGCGACTGGGCGTGGGCGAGCCAGCAGGAGACGCGCCAGCGCATCGCCGCCTACCGCGCGTGGGAGCCGCAGGTCTACGTGGATTTCCATGAGATGGGGAGCGACTCGTCGTACTTCTTCCCGCCGTCCGCCGAGCCGATCCATCCGCAGATCGACCGCCGCATCCTCTCCTGGCTCGACGCTTTCGGCCGCGCCAACGCCGCGGCGTTCGACCGCCAGGGCTGGATCTATTTCAAGGAGGAGAACTACGACCTCTTCTATCCCGGCTACGGCGACTCCTATCCGAGCCTGCGCGGCGCCGTCGGCATGACCTACGAGATGGCCGGCGGCGGCCGCGCGGGCCAGGCGCTCGCGCTGCCGGACGGCACCGTGCTCACCCTCGCCGACCGCGTGGCGCGCCACCTCACCACCTCGCTGACCACAGCGCGGACGGCGGCGCGCAACGCGCGCAAGATCCTGGAGGACTTCGCCGCCAACCGCGCCAAGGCGGCCTCCGAGCCGGCGCGCACCTACCTGTGGCCGGCCGATCAGCAGGAGGCGCGGACGCTGGCCGACCTGCTGGTGCTGCACGGCGT
>DATBGJ010000706.1:0-2931 GCA_036558045.1 Thermoanaerobaculia bacterium | reverse complement strand
TTCCCCTCCTCTCCCCCGGGGAGAGGAGGGGTAGGGGAGGTGAGGGCCGCCGGCGCGGGCGACCCTAAACTGAAGGCAACGGAGGGATCGGAGACCCCCTTGTGCTAGACTCCAAGCCTAGTTACGCGTGAATCCTTCATCCGGATTCTAAGACGAGCCATGTCCGTCGCCATCGTCCGCAAGAAGAGCCAGACGCCGGAGCGGCCCACCCTCTCGCCGGAGAAGGGGAGCGAGATCCTCGGCCTGGTGCTGCTCGCGGCGGGCATCTTTCTGGTCCTCAGCTTCGGCAGCCACCACCCGCAGGACCCGAGCCTGCTGCACAGCGTCCCCGCCGAGGACGCCCATGCGCGCAACTGGATCGGCGCCGTGGGCGCCCAGATCTCGGCGGCGGCGTTCGGCTTCTTCGGCCTGACCTGCCTGCTCATCCCGCTCTTCCTGCTGCTGGCCGGCTGGCGGCGGCTCCGCCGGCGCGGCGCCCGCAAGGTGGTGGGGCGCGGCTTCGGCGCCATGCTGCTGCTGGCCGCGGTGCCGGCGCTGCTGCAGATCGGGCTCGGCCGCATCGCCTGGAGCGACGGCTCGATCGCCGCCGGCGGCGCCTTCGGCATGTTGCTCGCGGAGCTCCTGCAATCGCGCCTCAACCTGCCGGGCACGCTGGTGGTGCTCGGGTCGGCGGTGGTCTGCGGCGCGGCCCTGGGGGTGCAATCGACGCTCGGCGATCTGCTCGCCGCCTGGCGCGACCGTCTGCGGCAGCTCTGGCAGAACTGGACGCTCTCCCGCGAGCGGCGGCGCGAGCGGAAGGAGAAGGAGCGCAGCCGGCGCCGCGTGATCACCAAGCACCTGCAGCGGGTGGCCGAGGAGAAGCAACAGAAGCAACAGAAAGTGGCCGCCGAGCCGCACCGTCCGTCTCTCTCCGCCGCCGCGATCTCCCTGGGCTCGCCGCCGCCGGACCGTCTCGACCTGCCGTTGCGCCCGGCGCGGGTGACGGAGAAGAGGGGGGAGACCGACTTCGCGATCCGGCGGGTGGGTGCCCTGGACGCAGCGGAAGACGAGGATTTTCCCGCCATGCCGGCGCCCCTGCCGGCCGCCGCTCCGGCTCCGGCCCGCCCGCGCCCGCAGAAGGACCTGCCCTTCGTCGCCACCATCGCGCCCGGCACGCTGCCGCCGGTGAACCTGCTGCAGATGGGGGATCACCGGGGAACCCTCGACGAGGTCGAGCTGGTGCGGCTCGGTGAGGCCATCCGCAGCCGCTGCGCCGAGTTCGGCGTCGAGGGGACGGTCGAGGCCATCAATCCCGGCCCGGTGATCACCGTCTACGAGTTCCAGCCGGCCCCGGGCGTCAAGGTGAGCCAGATCGTCAACCTCCAGGACGACCTCGCCCTGGCGCTCAAGGCCGAGTCGGTGCGTATCGACCGCATGGCCGGCCGCTCCACCCTGGGCATCGAGGTGCCGAACCGCGAGCGCAGCCTCATCCGCCTCGGCTCGCTGCTCGCCGACGAGCGGTTCCGCAAATCCCCCTCGGTGCTCACCATGGCGCTCGGCACGGACATCCACGGCCAGCCCTACTACGCCGACCTCGCCACCATGCCGCACCTGCTGGTGGCCGGCGCCACCGGCGCGGGAAAGAGCGTGGGCCTGCAGAGCATGGTCACCTCGATCCTCTACAAGGCCACGCGCGACGAGGTGCAGTTCATCTTCATCGATCCCAAGCGCATCGAGCTCGGGGTCTACGCCGACATTCCGCACCTCAAGTGCGAGGTGGTGGTGGATCCCAAGAAAGCCGCCAACGCGCTGCGCTGGGCCGTGGCCGAGATGGAGCGGCGCTACCGCCTGCTCGCCGAGGTGCACGTGCGCTCGATCGCCTACTACAACCGGGCGATCTCCGATCCGGAGACGCAGAAGCGCCTCGCCCTCTCGGAAGGCGGCGAGGGCCTGTTCACCGCCGCGGACCTGAAGCCGCTGCCCTACTACGTGGTGGTGATCGACGAGCTCGCCGACCTGATGATGGTCGCCTCCTCGGAGGTGGAGACGTCGATCGCGCGTCTGGCGCAGATGGCGCGCGCCGTCGGCATCCACCTGATCGTGGCCACGCAGCGGCCGTCGGTGGACGTGCTGACGGGCACCATCAAGGCCAACTTCCCGTGCCGCATCTCGTTCGCCACCGCGAGCCGGCACGACTCGCGGACCATCCTCGACCAGGTGGGCTCGGAGAAGCTCCTCGGCCGCGGCGACATGCTGATGATGCCGCCCGGCTCGTCGCGCGTCATGCGCCTGCACGGCGCCTACATCTCCGAGCAGGAGACGGCGGCGCTCATCCGCTGGCTCAAGAAGCTGGGCAAGCCCGAGCTCGATGCCGAGGTGCTGCGGCCGCCGGAGGGCGAGGGCGGCATGGCCGGCGACGGCGGCGACAACGACGACGAGCTCTACGACGAGGCCGCGCGCCTGGTGGTGGCCGAGCGCCAGGCCTCCGCCAGCTTCCTGCAGCGCCGCATGCGCATCGGCTTCTCCCGCGCCGCCCGCCTCATCGACATGATGGAGCGCGACGGCCTGCTGGGACCCGCCCAGGGCAGCAAGCCGCGCGAGGTGCTGGTGAAGCCGGACTACTTCGAGAAGATCGAGCTGGCGGGGGAGGACGAGTAAGCCTTCCTGGGAGCGCCGGCGTCCTCGCCGGCTTCTTCCTTCTCCAAAAAGAAAACGCCGGCGAGGACGCCGGCGCTCCCAGGACGTTTTCCTTACAACCCCTTCGTCGGCGCTCCCCGCTCCACCTTCGGCCCCAGCTCGCGGCGCTGGGCATACATGTTGGCGGCGCGGTCGAAGAGGCTGAGGGCCTTCTGGAGCTGCTCGTCGCCCTGGGAGAGGACGCGGTGGCGGGCCTCCTGCCCGGCGACGGTGTTCATCAGCTCGGCGCGGATCTGCAGCAGGGAATCGCGGCGG